>NZ_CP012074.1:682500-982500 GCF_001262015.1 Prevotella fusca JCM 17724 | reverse complement strand
CAATGCTGATGTTGACACAATAGACATTGTGGGCAATTATCTCTGGCCTGATATGAAACCATCAAAGCAGGATATGATAACCGAAGAGGAAAAGACTGCCGAGGTTTCAAAGGACAAGGATAAGAAGGAAGAAAAGGTTGCACCATCTACTGAGAAAGTACATAGTAACCGCTATGATGCCCCGATTGCTGCCCCTGCTCCTGACATTGCCCCTGCTGCGGAACTTCCTGCCAAGCAGACGGCTCCTTCCATTGAGAAGCTGGCAGCTCCAAAGATTGAGAAGATAGAATAAAAGTTCTGTCTCTTGTGTGTGGTCTGTGCGGATGTATAACTTGTATGTCTTATACGGAACGACCTTGATGGATGCCAGTACTGCCTGTATCTGCGGATTTTAAGGCGGATAGGGAAAAGTTATAACGGCTTAAAAGAAAGAGAGGTGAACAATGAAACGTCTGGTTTTATTTCTTTTTGTAGCAGCTCTGTTGGTGGGCTGTGCTACTACTTATTATGATTCAGAAGGTAATCCTGTGTCGAAAGAGAAGATGGAACAGCTGCGGACGGCAGCTGTAAAAGCCCATTTGGGCGAACAGCGTTACCGCGTCTTTGTGGATAGGATGTATCCGATGCGTGGTCCTGCTGTTTATTTGCAGGATGACTGGGGGATGGAGGTAAGCGGTGATTCTGTTGGCTTGTTCCTCCCTTATTTCGGCAGAGTCTATCAGATTCCTTACGGTCGGGGTGGTGGTTTGAGTCTTGTTGAACCACTCTCCAGTTATAAGGAAGAGCCGATGAAGGACGGACGCCGTATCTTCATGACAACACGCAGCGACTTTGAGAGCTATCAGATAGTGCTGGAAGTCTTTGATAATGCTACTGTCTCGCTCCTGGTTAACCCCAGCGGGAAGGAATCAATCCGTTTTACAGGTGTGATGCAGCTCAACGATACGTTCACACCGAAAGGTGCTAAAACATCCAAGAAACGGCAGACAACATTCATGAAATTATGATTAACCGACTTTATACCTTGTTCCTGTCACTGTTTGTGAGCCTTGTTGCGCTCGCACAGTCGGCAGGAACTATTGCGTCCAGGGATGCCATGCTTTATGAGTCATCCAGTCATCTGTTTGAAAAGGCTGATATGCTGACCAGCGTTTCCATGGAATTGGAATGGCCGAAAGGGCTGAATGGTTCTGTATTGCCAGAGTTGCAACGTTATCTTACCTCCTTCTTTTTTGGTCAGCCATCCGACAGCTACGAAGCAGGATGGAGATATTTCATGTCGCAGCATGGGAAGGAAGTGTGGGCAATAAGGGATGATGCGGATGCCAGCAGGTGTTATTATGATATGCACCTGCGTTGCCTCTGGCTGGAGCCGGGAAGATACATCTCTTTTCTTGCCCGTCTGGAAGAGCGAAATGAAAAGGCTGTTGTTTCCTCAAAGCATGCGTATTTCACTTTTGACCTTATTAATAATAAGGTGTTGACACAGAAGGATGTGTTTAATCAGACACGCCTGTGGCAGGATGCAGGTATCCGTTATCAGTTCTGTGAGGTGCTGGATGCCACGGCAAATGGCTATTCGTCAGACTCTGTTGACTGGGACCGTCTGCCCAACCAGTTTGCTTTAAAAGGTCAGAATACGCTTTTCGACCTTTGTACCGGTAATTCTGGTGATGTTTATTCAGAGGTCGGTAATGATGTGATAGACGTCCTTTTTTCCAAGAACTTCAAGAAGTGGCTGAAGCGGTCCTTGCCAGTTGCTGTGACAGAGAAGTTGCCTAATGAAGCAGTATATACAACTTTGCCAAGTGATTCGGTATTTCCGGAAGTGCAGCCGCAGTTTGAAGGGAGCATAGCAGTTGCTATCGGACAGAACCTTTCCTATACAGGACTGTCGCACGAAGCATTACCTCCGGGAAGAGTCTTCGTCTCTTTTGTCGTTGATGTGGATGGCTCATTGAAGGATATTGTGTTCCTTACGGTCAGCAACATTGAATTGAACCGTGCTGTTGCTTCTGCACTCCAATTATTGAAAGGTTGGAAGCCTGCCACAAGAGATGGCAAACCTGTGGCTTGCAGATACAATCTTCCTCTGATTTTGCACTTCCAATAAGTCTTGACTGGCAAAGTGTAAAACTGACAATCAGTAATTGCGGCATGTCGATTTGATTTAAGTCAACTATATAACAAAAAGATAGATATTAGCCTTGTACATGTTAATTATTGTATAGTTGGCTTTCTTTTTTGAACTATTTGGGTCTTTATTATTAGCTTTTTGTTATTTCTGTGCAAGTAAAATTACAACTGAAAAAGTAAAAAAAATAGTTGAAAAATACTCTTCGGAATATTTGGTAGTGTCGTTTCTTAGTACTAATTTTGCGGCGTCAAACAAAACATAAAGACCTATAAAACAATGAGAAAATTACTTTTGGTAGCACTCGTGTGCTTAGTTTCTGCAACATCTTTTGCGCGTGAAGGCGTTACAACAGTAGTAGTATCTCGTGATACAATATTCTACAATCACCAGATGAAGGTGGTGGCCGACCGTGATGCGGCTGCTTACTATCGTCTTTTGGCTAAGGAGAACTACAAGGGTGAGGAGCGAAACATCTTCCAGGACTTCTATCCAAGTGGTCACAAGCGTCTTGAGGGTGGCTATTCTTTCCTTGATCTTGGCAATGATGCCAATACAGTTCTTGATGGTCGCGTCGTATCTTATTATCCTAATGGCAAGGAGAAGTGGCACTGCAACTATAAGAATGGCAAGCGTCATGGTTACTTGACTTTGAACCTTCGTGATGGAAGTATCGGTGTTGTTGCTTACACTGAGGGCCAGAAGCGTTTCAACTACATGATGGTTACTCATCCTGATGGTAAGATGGAGAAGGTGAGTCTCAAGCAGTATGAGGATTTACTCCAGTAATATTACAAAATAGTAGAACCTGATTATACGTTAGTTTGCTGGTGAAGAAGAGGCTTGTGAAGTCTCTTCTTTCACATGGAAAAGTATTCTTAGCAAAGGCGTTTACGCTTGTTGAGTCAAGCAGTAATACTGGGCTATCAGAAAAAGAATCCCCGGATAGGCTGTATAAGGCCTGTTCGGGGATTGTTGTATTAGTGCTATTTTAGTTGTATAGTACTACTATTCATTCTTGTCATGTCTGGTCCTGCTTATAATACTTTGATAATTCTTTGTCTATTAATTGGGAAAGTCATAGATGTTGGGGAGTTCAGCTTTTATGTCGATAGGATTTTTATATTGTCAGTTGATACAGGAATTTGTTGTTGTTAGCCTTTTATTTGCTTCTTCTGTTAAATGTGTGGATGTTCATCATTATGCTTGTATAAAAGTTGTTCATTATGTATCTTTGTAGTGACCCGAACAACGTTTTGTAATAATATTTCAAATCGTGAAATCAAATTGATGCTCTTTTAGCTTTGAAAAGATGCCCAATTGGCTTCGAGAAGACGCCCTTTTGAGGTCTTGTTAACGCCCTTTTGAACCCTAACTGACGCCCTTTTGAAATGTGGTTGTGCAAAGGTCTGATTCACTGCAGGTTACAACGTTGCTGAAATTCGTTGTTTTTGCACTTTTTCTTGAGCCTGACGGTCTTATAATTGTCAAGATATTTCAAATGCGTTTCTTTTGTATCTTACAGGATACAAGCGGACAAGCGAACAGTTACAGATTTAGATAAAAGCCCTATTGTCTCAATGATATACCTTCAACAGTTAGAATTGTGTATAGATAAAGGGCTGTATGCTATGCTGGCTAAGATTAATAACCAATTGCAGTACGACGGCAAAGATACATAGCTTGACAAGCCATGAGGACTGGATGAACTTACTCTGCAACCAGTAGTAGTCGGCTTCTCGTATGCTGTGGAGTTCTAAACTTATAAGGACAACGGCAAGCCATAGAGGATATTCCATTAAAAAGATTCTGACATCCGCAAGGTTTGTTGTATGGATGATGTTGTTTATCAATGTTGTAGCAGTTGTCATATCCGATGAGCGGAAGAAAATCCAGGCAAGGGATACATAGCTGAAAGTGATAAGCCAACTGAGAGTTTTTGTGTAGGCGTTGTTGGGAATCTCCCTCAGTCCGTTATTGATGCAGAACTTATGGACAACCAGTCCTATACCATGAAGTATGCCCCATACAACGAACATCCACGATGCTCCGTGCCACAGACCTGCAACAATCATTGCCAGGAAGCTGTTGAGATAGGTGCGAAGGGCACCCTTCCTGTTGCCTCCCAGTGGAATATAGAGATAGTCACGGAACCACGTGGAAAGGGCAATGTGCCATCGATGCCAGAATTCGGTGAGGTTCAGACTCTGATAAGGGAACCTGAAATTGTCTTTCAGTTCATATCCCATCAGGGCTGCAACACCTATGGCAAGGTCGCTGTAGCCAGAGAAATCACAGTAGATCTGTACTGAGAAGCCCAGTACACCCATAAGATTTCCAAAACCGCTTTGGGTTGCCGGTGCATCAAATACAATGTTATTGTATTGTGCAATATAGTCGGCAATGAGTGCTTTCTTTATCAGTCCGCAGATGATGAGCCACAGACCTTTGTATACAAGGCTCTCGTTGACATTGTCTTTCGGTGTCTGGACCTGTGGAAGCAATACTTCAGCACGGGTGATTGGACCGGCGATGAGGAGGGGAAAGAAGGTTAGGTAGAAGGTATAGTCAATCAGTTCTGCGGTCTTGGGATAACGTCCCTTATAGACATCGACTGTATAGCTGATAGCTTGAAAAGTAAAGAAGGAAATACCAACAGGCAGCAACATCTTCTCTGGTGAGAAGTTACTGCGTAAGAGTTCGTGGAAAATCTCAAGTGTAAAGTTCGTGTACTTGTAGTAGAGTAGGGGTAGCAATTCGGATAGTATGACGACGGCAAGTCCTATCTTGCGTATCTTTCCACGCTTTAATCGCATCATAAAGCGGGTGAGATACCACGAACTAATGGTTATAATAGGCAGCAGCCACATCAGTATTCCGTTTGCTTTAAAGGCAAAGAAGATGCTGAAAGCAATGACATACGCCTTTGTCCACGTCTGACGATAGCGGTTTAATCCTATGTATATAGCAAAGAAAACGAGGAATGAAACCATAAATGGAAATGTACACAGTGACCAGTTCTTGTCTTGTGTAGACAAGAAATCAAATAAGGCGGTCGTCAACTGTGTTATATTTGCCATTTATCAATCGTTTATGTGCTGCTTAGATCCTATTTAATAGCCCTCAAAAGCTGGTTGTAAAAGCTTTGTGTTTGTTGCCTTATGATGGGCTTTTGGTTTGTTGAGTTGCAGAGGGTTAGCACACTCCTTACTTGCTATAAACTTTGCAGCAGTGTCCATCCAGTAGGCTGATGCAGCCCATGTGGGATGATAATGGTCGCTACCTCGTTCGAGTTTGAGGTTACGACTGTCGAAGAAATGTCCTTTTCCGACATTCTCCTTTATGACATCATTGATGCCTGTGTCGCCATTCCAATTTGAAGGGCTTATCCATACGAAGGGGATGTTGCCTAATTTCTTCACCATTTCCCGCACGTATTGCGTACGGTTGGCAAGGTCGTTGATGAAGAGTTCATTGCTGCCAAGACAGATGAGGATGTAGGTAGGCTTGTATTCGGCAATGAAATGTTCTAAGGTACGTGTTGTTCCCCAACGTTCTGTAGACGAACTATACCATATGACGGTATAGAGCTTGTGCCCGTTTTCACCGGCGTAATCGCCCAGTCTTCGCGACAGTCCTTCCACCATTGAGTCTCCGATAAAGAGGATAGTTTGGTTACGATGTACCTTCTTGACGGTCTGTTTTGTTTGCTTTGTCTTCTCAACAAGTGGTTGGCTTAGGTTGGCAAGTGTTATTTTGCGGATGGTATAGCTGCCCATTGTTATCTCTGTCGGGATAACAGCATAGACAATGATGGCTGCCATGACAGCAGCCATCAGGAGTAATGTCTTTATCTGGGCATACATACGGACGCTTTATTTCAAGTCAACTTCCACTGGGCAGTGGTCGCTTCCCATTATTTCTGTATGAATCTTGGCATCTTCGAGGCGGTCTTTCAGTCGCTCGGAGATGAGGAAATAGTCGATACGCCACCCCGTGTTCTTCTCTCTTGCACGGAAACGGTACGACCACCAGGAGTAGGTTACCTGCTCTGGATAGAGTGTGCGGAAGGTGTCAATGAAGCCATTGCCCAGCAACTGGGTCATCTTCTCACGCTCTTCATCGGTAAAGCCGGCGTTCTTGCGGTTCGTCTTTGGGTTCTTGAGGTCAATTTCCTGATGCGCAACATTCATGTCACCGCATACCACAACAGGTTTTTTCTCATCGAGTTTGTGGAGATAGGCTTGGAAGTCATCCTCCCACTTCATACGATAATCCAATCGACGAAGCCCGTCTTGTGAGTTCGGGGTGTAGACGGTTACGAGGTAGAAGTCATCCATCTCGAGTGTTATCACACGTCCCTCATGATCATGCTCATCAATGCCAATTCCATAAGTTACGCTCAGCGGCTTATGCTTTGTGAATATAGCCGTGCCGGAATAGCCTTTCTTGTCAGCATAATTCCAGTAAGATTCGTATCCAGGGAAGCTGAGGTCGAGCTGTCCCACCTGCATCTTTGTCTCTTGCAGACAGAAGAAGTCTGCATCCAAGTCTTTGAACTGCTGCTCAAAGTCTTTTCCTACACAGGCGCGCAGCCCGTTTACATTCCATGAAACAAGTTTCATTTTATTTCTTTCTTTTCTATTGTGCTTAGTTCAAATTCAACAGGTATGGTGAACTTCTTTTCTTCTTTATATTGAGAGTGAACTCCCAATATTTTTACGATTCTTTCCAGTTTATAGATGACGAAAGTCATTGTAAGTTTGGATGTTTTTGAGTCGTAGTGTGCCTTGAGCTTATTATCCTTTAGTCGTCCTACCACGCTGTAAGTACCTTGAGAGGTCTTTATTTTTGTTGTAATGTATGGTGATGCAACTAAATCTGCAGGATTCTTGGACTCTTGATCTCCAATGAGACGGAATTGAAGAGGACCATATTGAGCTCTTTTTAAAGCTGCACGAAGTTTAACAGCTTCGTCGCTGTTGTCGTCTTCAGATATTCCATAAGCGAGTGATTCATAGGGGAAGTTTTTACAAACTACTACGTCATTCTTATCGACAGTCCAATTTATATAACCAGAAAGCCATTCAAGTTTTCCACTGGCAGATATAAAGCCTTTATAGTCACCAGGTATGCTGTTTAAAACCTTTTTTTGTGCTTCCTGGAACTGTTCTTTGGTTAGTTCCTTGCCACCTGTGTTCTCGTCGTTGTCGTCTTTTGAACAGCTTGTAAGGCATAATGCGAGTGCGCATAATGCTATAGCTGTAAGTTTCATTATCTTTTTCATATACTTTTGTATTTGGGTTCTTTCTCTTAAATATGGGTAGGATTAGCCATTTATATTCTATGAAACAATTTTTATTTATACTTTATTGCCTGTCAGATAAAAGTTAACAGGTGTATCAAAATCTTCTTGTATAATTGCTGTTGCGTGCGCCTTGTCAACTTTCACCAGTTTGTTTGCAGTAAATTGCAATTGCATTTCGGAGTTGTTCATTGTATAACTACTGCTGAACGGCTGATTTTTAAAGGTAAAAAGCCCTGATAATTCATAGGTCCCGCTGGTGGTAGTAACCTCAAACGAGAAGTTGGAAGACAGATTGAACAAGACTTTGCTGTCTTGTGGATGTATTGTCGTAATATACAACTTTAGAGGTCTTTGCTTCTCGTTTATGAGGGTAGTGTATAGTGAAGATGCAGTATTCTTAGAGACTCCATTTGCCAACATTTGGTATGGGAAGTTGTTGATAGTAATAGTAGAGTTTTTGTCTACTGTCCAATTAATTCCCGGCGAAATTATGGTTGTTGTCCCATAAGTGGCAGCCAAGTTACCTTTATAGTTTCCAACAATGTTGTTGAGCGCCTGTATAGCATTTTTCTCAGCATCTGGAATGTCGTTGTCTTTTGAGCAACTTGTAGTAAACAATGCTATTACAAGTGCGCAAATGACCATTGTTATAAGTTTCATATTTCTTTTCATGCTCTTCCTTCTTTTGACGTACTTGTACGAAGCCCTGTTGAATAGGCTTCGTACACGTTACATTTATTGCTTTTTGGCCCTTAGATAGTATGTTATTGGCTTGTCGAAATCTTTCTGCCATTTTACTCCACCATGCTTATGTTTCTTAATTAGTCCCTCTACTGTAAATTCGAGGTATAATTCTGATTCATTTATATTATAGTAACTATTGGATATAGGTTGAGCTTTTTTGATTGATCCTACTATTTCATAATCTGCATTTGGTGCAGAAAGTGGTGCGTAGAAAAGAGGGTCTATATTCAATGACATGCGGTTGTCGGATATGTCAGAACCTGCCATGACAATATAAAGAGGTGCATCTTTAACGTCTAAAAGTGTCTGAAATAATTCTGACATTTTCCCAACAACTCCTTGTTTTGAGACACCATTTGCTAATGTTACGTATGGGAATTTTTCAATAACGATATCATGATTCTTATCTATCTTCCAGCTAATCTCTCGACCATAGGCACCTTCTGTACCAGTTTCTGTCGTGGTAGAGAAACCTAATGTTCCTTTATATTCTCCTACCATGTGGTTAAGAACTTGTTCAGTAGTCTTGGGATAATCAGCTTCATTTTTGTCACTTGAGCAGCTGGCTGTAACTGCTAACATTGCAAATGTACATAAAGCCATAATGGCTGTTTTCATTGTTCTTTTCATCTTTTTTGATTTTAAAAAGTTTATAATAGTGTTTAATTTATATTCTCTTGGTCTCTCCACGCAGCAAGTCCATGAACTCATTACGTGTCTTACTTGATTCAAACACACCGCTATAGGCACTTGTTGTGGTAATAGCATTCTGCTTTTCCACGCCACGCATCTGCATACACATGTGCTTTGCTTCTATGACAACCATCACACCCTGTGGTTTCAGCGTGTCGTTGATGCACTGCATAACCTGCTCTGTCAGGCGTTCCTGTACTTGCAAGCGATGTGAGAAGATGTCAACAACACGTGCAATCTTACTCAATCCAGTGATATGTCCGTTCGGGATATATGCCACATGTGCCTTTCCATAGAAAGGAATCATGTGGTGTTCGCACATAGAGAAGAAGTCTATGTCCTTGACAATGACCATTTGGTTATACTTCTCTTCAAACAGCGCATCAGTCAATACCTTATGTGGATCCTGCGTATAGCCACGTGTCAGCACCTGCATAGCCTTGGCAACACGCATAGGAGTCTTCTCCAATCCTTCTCTTTCAGGGTCTTCACCTAAGAGTGTGAGCACCTTTTTGTAAAGTGCAGCAAGTTCATCTAAACCCTCGCGGAACTGTGTTTCTGGAGTCATATTATTTTTATTTCTGATTAATGGTGTATGTGTTAGGCATGCCTTTCATCTATAATCCTGGCATATTGTTTTATATATAATTAAGGTGTATTCAGCTTTTATCTGTTAATAAAACTGTGATGTCTTGACGGTTACCATCATACGGATGACATTGGCGTGTGGATAGCCCTCTTTCCGAAGTGTCCGCATAACCTTCTTTGCAGCATCATAGTCAGTGAAATTACCCACAAGACACATCCAACGTGGTGCATAGAAATGCACATAGACTGGCTGGTCGGGGAAAAGCTCCTTGGCTTTCTGTCCTGCCTTGTCAGCCTGTTGGTGTGCGATGCGTGTATTACCACCGCTGTACACCTGCACACGGAATCCTCTTGTTTTCATTGTGCCTTTCTTGACACGTTTGGTCACAAGACGTGTGCCATCACTCTCGCCCCATGTAGGGACGTGCGGTCTTTTGACTAAACGCTTCACTATCTTTGTCCTGGTTTGTCTGACAGGTTGTAGGGTTTTGTTGTCGGGTCGTGCTATCTCCGGCTTTGGTTCATTGATTTTAGGCACAATCAGCTGCTTCGTGTCAGGTGTCTTGAGCGCAGGATGTGCCGTCTCGTGTTGACTCTCTACTTTCTTCTTCCGGTCTTTTTTACTTTTCTTTTCAGCTTTCTTGCCATTGACCAATGCGTCAATCTCGGCACTTTGCGTTACCGTTACCGACCCTTGGGCATTAACAGCCACGACAGCAGTCAGCATGAACACTATGATTGTAAGGAGTCTTTTCATTCTTTATCGTATAAAATTGAAGTAGAGGTTGTATCAAATATGCCGATGGACTCAGTCCGGATGGCAATTTGATACAGCCTCTTTGTTTTTCTTTGGATTACTTCTTCCAAGCGTCGATGATACCCTTGAAGTCAGCAGCCTTCAATGAAGCACCGCCAATCAAGCCACCGTCGATGTCAGCCTTGCTGAACAATTCAGCAGCGTTGCCTGCGTTACAGCTGCCACCATAGAGGATAGATGTCTCCTCGGCAGCCTCCTTGCCGTACTTCTCTGCAACGATTGAGCGGATGTAAGCCAGCATTTCCTGTGCCTGGTCAGAAGTAGCGGTCTTGCCGGTACCGATAGCCCAGATTGGCTCGTAAGCCAGGATGATGTTCTTCCACTCCTCTGCAGAGAGGTGGAATACAGAACCCTCGAGCTCAGCCTTTACTACCTCGTTCTGCTTCTCAGCCTCACGCTCCTCGAGTGTCTCACCGCAGCAGAAGATAACCTTCAAGCCGTTAGCCAATGCCAACTGCACCTTCTCCTTCAGAATCTCAGCAGTCTCACCGTAGTACTGGCGACGCTCAGAGTGACCGAGGATAACATACTGTGCCCCAGTGCTCTTTACCATAGCTGCTGAAACCTCACCTGTGTAAGCACCCTTTTCCTTGTCAGCGCAATTCTCAGCACCGAGGTTTACACCCTCAGCGTCCAATACCTGTGCAACACTTGCAAGGTGGATGAATGGAGTACAGATAACAACGTCACAGTTTGGCTTCTCTGCCTTCAATGACTCATTGATTTCCTTTGCCAAAGCAATACCTTCCTGCAGGGTCTCGTTCATCTTCCAGTTTCCTGCTACAATTTTCTTTCTCATTTGTCTTTTACGTTTTAAAAGTTGATATAATTTGTTTGACTGTTCTTTCTGTTTCACCCATTCCTCTTTCTGCTTGAGCCATTCCTCACGTTTCCGTACCCATCGTGTCCATGACCAGATGCGGTCTGCCGCAATGAGGAAAGCCAGTGGGAAGATATAACAGATAATAATCAGTACTATTTTCATCCATGTCTTGTTCTCCGGTTCCCGTCCTGTTTCTATCAGGGACAACGGAGCGTTCAGTTCTGCCTGTTTCGGCAGGTCATTGTGACTCCATTTGTTGATGATGGTTCCCTTGTAGAGCAACACCAGTCCCGGGTTACTTCGGATGACGGTTTTCAGTGTCGTTCCGTCAGTAGTATAGAACGGGTACTCTGCCCCGGTAATGTCCCGCCAGTGCTTCACGGCTTTGTCCGTGCTTGCCGTAAGTCCGTAGAATCCGTAGCCGTTCTCTTTCGCATACTCATAGATGGCATCAATGTCTCCGAAGTTGCTGTCGTCAGCCCGCTCCAGTACGGGTGCAATGAGCAGGAAAGTGTATCCGTTCTTGGTCAGTATGCTGTCTGTGAGGTCTTCCCCTGTTTTCTCGTCAGTAATGGAGAAGTCATGAATAGGTGGCTCATAGCCCTGTTCGAGTATTTCCTGATGAGTATCTTTAAACACCCACGTCGAGTCATCGTAGGGATAATCCTTCTCAGTAAACTCCCTGGTCATGCCGTCCTTTTCGCAGATGAAAGTCGTCTTGTAGGTTGTCAGCTTCGCCCCTTTGGGTATCTCCATCCCTTTCTTGATGTTCTGCCCGATGTAATAAGGACGGAAGTCAAAGATGGGCAGATGGTAAAGGCTCAGTATGGATGCCGTGAAGATGAAGACAATCGTGAAGTAAAAGGCAATCCACTGGTTGGTCTTTGATACGAAACGAACCTGATAGAGCGGCCAGCGTGTCACGATGATTGCAGCTGTCAGGAGTATGAGATTCTTGACGAATGTCTGGGTGTTCGTGAGGTGGATGGCATCACCGAAGCAACCACAGTCCTGTATGGGGTTGCTCACGGTTAACCAGAGTGTGACAATGGTCATCACTGCCATGAAGAACAGCGAGACCTTGCAGACGACACGCCGGCGGATGGCAAGCAGTAGCAACACGCCCAAGGTGAACTCTATTGCCGATAAGCCGACGGATATCATCAGCTGTGCCCAGTCTGGAATATATGCCGACAGCTGCACTGCCTCTAAGTATTCCGCAATCTTGTATTGCGAGCCTAAAGGGTCAATTGCCTTGACGAATCCCGAGAAGATGAATGTCAGGGCAAGCAGTGCACGGCTGAGGTTTACCAGTATGGACTTTATTCTATTCATGCAGTTTGATAGCTCCGAAGACGGCGTAGTTCATTATATCCATGTAATTGGCATCGATGCCCTCGCTGACGAGGGTTTCCCCGCCAAGGTCCTCGATTTCCTTGATACGTTCTATCTTTGTGAGGATGAGGTCAGTATAGCTGCTTACACGCATGTCTCTCCAAGCCTCGCCATAGTCATGGTTCTTCTTTATCATCAGCTCGTAGGCTTCCTTTGCGTAGCTGTCATAGAGTGCCAATGCCTCGTCCGGGCTCATGTCAACACTGTCGACAAAGCCTTTTGCCAGCTGGATAAGTCCTACGATGCTATAGTTTATCAGTGCGATGAACTCCGGGCGGATGCCTTCGCCCACTAAACTTTCGCCTGTAATCTCCAGCGAGCGGATGCGTTTCGCCTTGATGAAAAGCTGGTCGGTGAGGGATGAGGGGCGCAGAATGCGCCATGAAGCACCATAATCGTGGAGCTTCTTCCCGAAGAGACTTCTGCACTCTGCGAGTATGTCTTGAAATTCCTGCTGTGTCTTTGTCAGTTGACTTGCCATTATCTTATCTTGATTTGACTGCAAAAATACGGAATTTCGCTGTAATAAACGAATGAATTAACAACTATTCAAGTCTGTCCCTGTGCTTCGCAAACAAATGAAAAGGAACGTGACGGTGCGTGGAATGATTTTCGGTGGTATCTGCAACGTGTCCCAACACGTGCTCATACTGCGAAATAAGCAGTCTGAAGAACCGCTCTTGCAAGCCTGTTGTGCGGTCTTGAAGCATTTTCAGTACAAATGTCTGCAACAGGTTGCAAATTCTATTCATGAAAAATAAGGATCATCCGTTAAATGCGTGGACACTTTTCGTATAGCTTTAACGCAAGAACCGGAGCTGTTTGTTAAATAAAACATAGCCAAGACGGTCTTGATTACCTGATTTATTATCATCCTCCGACGCAGAAAACCTTTTCATGTCAATACTTTGAAAATGCGGGCAACGGTTTGAAAAATCATGACATGATTTCAGGTAAAACACCTACGGATAATGGCAAAAACACGTGTAAAAAGCTGGTTTGCAACCAGCAGTAAATCAATCAGTTATAACGCAGTGCAAGAAAAGGTGCTTAATTGGACTTCAAAAGGGCGTCTATTGCAAGCCAATTGGGCGTCTTTTCAAAGCCAAGAGACCATGTGTTGGTTTTGAACTGCATGAAAATAGTTTACAAACGTTGGGTGACATGGGAATAAATTGTTTGTAGAAGACGGAAAGACATAGCCTCTGTTTGCCTTTTCTGTATTTTTATCTTGCGCTTTATCCCTCCTTTGTGAGACCGTCTGATTTTGGATAGTCATACCATGCAAGCAATACTCCGTTAATTTTTATGCTGCTTCAGCATCGAAACTAAATATCTCATTAATACTTTCTTTATTTAAAGTCGTGTTCGGGTTCTTCTCGAACACGTCAATAATTCGTTGCGAATAGTAGGCATTGACCATCTTCTGTCTTTATAGAAAAGTTTTATCGGAACAATGTCATCAACTATTTGAAGTATAAGATGCCGAAGGAAGAGTTTGAAAGGAGGTTCAAACGGTAAACAATCATTATAGAATGACGGTTGTTGGTGCACGATAAGACTTTTCTCATATAAGTTAGTAGTGCCTTGCCATGTTATTTAACGGCGGTAATAAACCTTTCTTCCCATTTTCTACAGATGTGTTGTTATCCGTCACATGTGATGTTGTTCGTAAGCAGCAATGGTGTTGAGTATAAAATACGTTGCAATATGTTGCAGGATAGAAGCAACTTGTTGTTATAAAAGAATCGTATCACCAAAGTAAACTAAACTTGTTTGGTTTATCATGCGGCTGTCTTCTGGCTTGAAAACAAGTAATTTTACAAGTGATTCATAAGGATTGTTTAGCGTTCTTCCGTTAAATGCGTAGACGCCTACGCATATAAAGGATATAGCCTCAAGGTGAAGTGTTCTTCATTTCTAAATCTATATCACTGAGACAATAGGGGCTTTTATTTAAATCTGCAACTGTTCGCCTGTTCGCTTTTCCTTGTGAGATACGCGAAAGAAATGTATTTGAAATATCTTGACAATTTAGCAGTCGTCAGGCTTAAAAAGAAGTGCAAAAATGCCGGATTTCAGCAGCATTGTAACCTACAGAGAATCAGATGCTTGCACAACCATGTTTCAAAAGGGCGTTAGTTAGGGTCCAAAAGGGCGTTAACAAGACCTCAAAAGGGCGTCTTCTCGAAGCCAATTGGGCGTCTTTTCAAAGCTAAAAGAGCATCAGTTTGATTTCACGGTTTGAAATATTATTACAAAAGATTGTTCGGGTCACTACAAAGATAGATAATGACAGCTTTAAAACAAGCAGAATGATGAATATCCACGCATTTAACGGAAGAAACATATTTAGTCTATTGCCGTGATAAGGTCTTTATGTGATGAGATAAAAGGACAAGTATAACTTCTGAACTTGGACTGGTCAAAATCCAAGGTTTATAAAGAAGAAATAGATGAAGCCGTCTTGAATGACATGTTGTGTTTTTGTTTTCAATCTTTAGCTTGCACCCATTTGTAAGACTAAAGTAATTTATGTATCTTTGCATAGTTCTTAGTATTAAAAGATAACATTATTATATGCGAGACCTCTCAGATGCTGAATTGGCACAGCTTATAGATAAAGATATATTCCATCATATTTCAGACGCAGCCGACAAACTGGGCTTGGAGTGCTATGTTGTAGGCGGTTATGTGCGTGACCTGTTCTTGGAACGTCCGTCAAATGATATTGATGTGGTCGTTGTGGGGAGTGGTATTCAGGTGGCAAGTGAACTGAAATCCATCTTGGGTAAGAAAGCACACTTGTCGGTTTTCCGCAATTTCGGTACGGCACAGGTGAAGTATAAGGACACGGAGGTGGAATTTGTCGGTGCGCGAAAGGAAAGTTATAGTCACGACAGCAGGAAACCTGTAGTGGAAAATGGTACATTGGAAGATGACCAGAACCGTCGCGACTTTACCATCAATGCGATGGCAGTGTGCTTGAACAAATCACGCTTCGGCGAGCTGGTTGACCCTTTCGGTGGTGTTGATGACCTTTGGGACGGTATTATCCGCACACCCCTCGACCCGGATGTGACTTTCTCTGATGACCCATTGCGTATGATGCGCTGTGTGCGTTTTGCTACGCAGCTCAATTTCTTCATTGAAGACGAAACCTTTGAGGCTTTGGAGCGCAATGCTGAACGAATCAAGATTATCAGTGGGGAGCGTATTGAGGAGGAGTTGAATAAAATTATGATGACTGCAACACCGAGCAAGGGATTCATTGAATTGTACCGTTGCGGACTTCTTCAGCTCATCCTTCCCGAGCTTGTTGCGCTTGATGTCGTGGACACAAGGAACGGGCGGGCACACAAGAATAACTTTTATCATACGCTTGAAGTGCTGGATAATATCTGTAAGCACACGGATAACCTCTGGTTGCGCTGGTCGGCACTGCTCCATGATGTCGGCAAGGCAAAGTGTAAGCGTTGGGATGCTGCGGCTGGATGGACTTTCCATAACCATAACTTCGTGGGTGCGAAGATGGTTCCTAACATCTTCCGACGGTTGAAACTTCCGATGGACAGCAAGATGAAGTATGTGCAGAAGCAGGTTGACCTGCACATGCGTCCGATTGCTATTGCCGATGAGGAGGTGACGGATTCTGCTGTACGGCGGTTGATGAATGATGCAGGCGACGATATTGATGACCTGATGACCCTCTGTGAAGCCGATATAACGAGTAAGAATGCAGTTCGTAAACAACGTTTCCTGGATAATTTCCGCATTGTGCGAGAGAAGCTGAAGGATTTGAAAGAGCGTGATTACAAGCGTTTGCTGCAGCCCTGTGTTGACGGTAATGAGATAATGGAGATGTTCCATCTGAAGCCGAGCAGGGAAGTGGGAGAATTGAAGCAGACACTGAAGGACGCCGTACTTGACAACAGGGTGCCTAATGAGCGTGAACCGCTGTTGGCACTATTGAGAGAAAAGGCAAAGGAACTGGGATTAATATAGATAATTATTGTTAAAAAAGTTTCTGTGGACAGAGTTGCTTTAAATATTAATATGTATATTTGCATGCTGAAAACTAAATGTTGCTGGTTTAGTTTTCAGTATGCTCTGTTTTGAGTGATGTGACCGGATTAGGGCACCGGGACGTTTGTAGTCCCTGGTTAAGATGGGACAATATAAAAGAATTTATAATAGTAATAGGTATGAAGAAAAGCAAAATCTTACTGTCAGCAATAGCAGCAGTGGCGGTGTTACTTGCAGGTTGTAGTGGAGGACAGAGAAGTCTTCCAACAAGCAATGAATATCCGGTAGTTACGATTGGTGCATCAAACGCACAGCTGAAGACAACTTATCCGGCTACCATCAAAGGTGTGCAGGATGTTGAGGTGCGTCCGAAGGTGAGTGGCTTTATCACAAAGCTGTATGTACATGAAGGTGAGTATGTCCGTGCGGGACAGGTGCTCTTTGTTGTAGACAACTCTACTTATCAGGCTGCTGTTCGTCAGGCCGAGGCTCAGGTTGCATCAGCACAGAGCGGTGTTGCTGGTGCTCAGGCTCGTGTTGTACAGGCAAATGCAAGCCTTAATTCAGCCAATGCCCAGGCTGCAACTTCCCGTATGACTTATAACAACAGCAAGAACCTTTATAATAATAAGGTAATTGGTGATTACGAGCTGGAAACAGCCAAGAACGCATACGAAACAGCCCAGGCAGCAGTTCGTCAGGCACAAAGCGGTGTTGCATCAGCTCAGGCTTCTGTTACACAGGCAGAGGCAGCAGTCCGTCAGGCACAGGCAATGCTTGCGACAGCCAAGGATAATCTTGGTTTCTGCTATGTGAAGAGTCCTGCGTCGGGCTATATCGGCAGTCTTCCTTATAAGGAGGGTGCTTTGGTCAGTGCATCATCAGCACAGCCTGTTACCACTGTCAGCAATACCTCTTCAATGGAGGTCTATTTCTCAATGACGGAGGCAGATGTGCTGAAACTCAGCCGTACAAACAATGGACTCAGTAATGCCATCAAGGCTTTCCCAGGTGTCAGTCTGTTGCTGGCTGATGGTTCCACCTACAATCATGAGGGTGTAGTTGTCAAGACCAGTGGTATTATTGATGCAACAACAGGTACTGTGAGCGTCATTGCTCGTTTTCCTAACCCGGAGCACTTGTTGAAGAGCGGTGGTAGCGGTCAGATTGTCATTGCCAAGACTAACAATCGTGCTTTGCTGGTGCCACAGGAGGCTACAGTACAGGTACAGAATAAGATTTTTGTATATAAGGTTGATGCTGATAGCAAGGTACACTATACCGAGATTACTGTTGATCCGCAGAATGATGGTATGAATTACATCGTGACAAGCGGTCTTAAAATGGGTGACCGTATTGTGAGCAAGGGTCTCTCAAATCTTGAGGATGGTGCAAAGATTACGGCACTTACTCCTGCTGAGTATGATAAAGCCATTGAGAAAGCAGAGAAGTTAGGCGAGAACCAAAGCTCTGCATCAGGCTTCCTCAAAGCAATGAAGGGAGAAGATAAGTAAGTGATGGGTGTTGAATGTTAGGTGATGGGTGTTGAATGTTGGGTGATGAATGTCAGGTGATGATGATTTGCTTAAGCCATTCGACACTTACCCCTAAATAAACAATCAGGTATTATGACATTTACGAGATTTATCAAGCGACCGGTATTGTCAACGGTTATATCAATCTTCTTCGTACTTCTGGGTGTGATAGGATTGGTGTCACTGCCTATTGAACAGTATCCGAATATTGCACCTCCTACGATTTCTATATCAACATTTTATCAGGGAGCTGATGCACAGACTGTTTTGAATTCGGTTATTACACCATTGGAGGAAAGTATCAATGGTGTTGAGAACATGACCTATATGGAGTCCACGGCAACCAATGCCGGTATGGCAATGATTACTGTTTACTTCAAACAGGGAGCTGACCCGAACATGGCAGCTGTGAACGTGCAGAACCGTGTGTCACAGGCACAGGCGCTGCTGCCGGCTGAAGTGACACGTGTGGGTGTGACGGTGTCGAAGCGTCAGAGCTCAAACGTTGTCATGTATTCGTTGACTACGGATGACGGGCGATACGATGATGAGTTCCTTACGAACTATAACAATATCAATATCGTGCCGATGTTGAAACGTGTCAATGGTGTGGGTGACGTACAGACACCTGGTATGAAGAGCTACTCCATGCGTGTCTGGCTGTACCCGGATAAGATGAAGCAGCATAAACTCGTGCCGTCTGACATCTCCGGGGCTCTGGCTGAGCAGAACATCGAGGCTGCACCAGGTTCGTTCGGTGAGCAGAGCAACCTCAAGTTTGAATACACCATGCGCTATAAAGGACGTCTGAAGACGCCTGAGGAGTATGGCAATATCATTATTTCAAGCAATACGAATGGTCAGACAGTCCACTTGCGCGATGTGGCTAAGATAGAGTTAGGTGGTCTGCAGTATTCTGTTTCTATGAAGAATAACAACCGCCCGGCTGTTATTGGTATGGTAAACCAGGTCGCAGGTTCAAATGCTACGCAGATTGCTGATGACGTCAAGGTTGCTCTGGCAGAAGCACAGAAGCAGATGCCGCCGGGCATGAAGGTTACCATAGAGCAGGATGTAACAGAGTTCCTCTTTGCATCTATTGAAGAGGTCGTCTTTACATTGTTTATTACCCTTTTGCTGGTGTTCTTCGTTGTGTATGTCTTTTTGCAGGACTTCCGCTCAACACTTATCCCTATGATAGCCGTTCCTGTGGCTTTGATAGGTACGTTCTTCTTCCTCTGGGTATTCGGATTCTCCATCAACCTGCTGACACTTTCGGCATTGCTGTTGGCGATTGCGATTGTAGTCGATGATGCGATTGTGGTAGTTGAGGCTGTTCATGCCAAGCTCGACTTGGGCTATAAGAGTGCCATGACTGCTGCTATAGATGCGATGAACGAAATCTCTGGTGCTATTATCTCCATTACCTTGGTGATGTCAGCCGTGTTCGTTCCCGTATCATTCATCGGTGGAACTTCTGGTACGTTCTATCGTGAGTTCGGTGTGACGATGGCTGTGTCTATCGTTATCTCTGCGTTGAATGCCTTGACACTGTCTCCGGCACTCTGCGCTATCTTCCTCAAACCGCATGGTAAGGATGAGGAACATAAGAAACTTTCACGTGTTGACCGCTTCCACATGGCTTTCAATACACAGTATGATAAGATTAACAGCAAGTACCAGAAGATTGTAGACAAGGTTATCAATCATCGTTGGATATCTGGTGTGTCTGTGGTTTTGGGTGTCATAGCCCTCGTATTGACGATGACTTTCACCAAGACTGGTCTTGTCCCGAACGAGGATACGGGTACATTGTTTGCCATGATCAGTCTGCCACCGGGTACATCACAGGTGGAGACACAGAAGGTGACTGACCAGATTGACAGAATGCTGGCAAGCAATCCATACATTGAACGCCGTGAGCAGATTGTAGGTTATAACTTCATGGCAGGACAGGGTTCAAACCAGTCAACCTTTATTATCAAGCTGAAGCCGTTTGCCGAGCGTGAATATGGCTTGTTTGACCGTATAAAGTCTGTATTCAACGGTGCAGGTATTGCTGGTCTGTTCATTGACCCTACTTCATCCAATATGGTCTTGGGTATGATTTACAAGCAGACATCAAGTATCAAGGGGGCACAGATTATTGCTTTCGGTCCACCGATGATTCCTGGTTATGGTCTGTCAAATGGTGTATCCTTTGTCTTGCAGGATAAGACGGGTGGCGACCTCAATAAGTTCTATAAGGTGGCACAGGACTATCTGGCAGCATTGAACAAGCGTCCGGAGTTCAGCCGTGCACTTACTACTTACAATCCTAACTATCCACAGTATATGGTTGATGTTGATGTAGCAAAGGCAAAGCAGGCTGGAACATCACCTGCTGCAATCCTTTCCGTGTTGCAGGGATACTACGGAGGAATGTACGCATCCAACTTCAATGCCTATGGTAAGCTCTTCCGTGTCATGATTCAAGGTACAGTTGAGAGCCGTATGAGCGAGGCTGGACTGAGCAATATCTATGTAAGAACTGCCGGAGGAATGTCGCCTGTAAGTGAGTTCTGTACATTGAAGCGTGTCTACGGACCGGCGAATATTACCCGTTTCAACCTCTTCACCTCTATCTCCATCAGTGCAACACCTGCCGATGGTTATTCTTCAGGTCAGGCTATTCAGGCTGCTGAGGAAGTGGCAAAGCAGGTTTTGCCACAGGGATATGGTTACGAGTTCTCAGGTCTGACCCGTTCGGAGCGTGAATCATCCAACTCAACAGCGATGATATTCGTGCTTTGTATCGTATTCGTCTACTTGATTCTGAGTGCCCAGTATGAGAGTTACATCCTTCCGCTGGCTGTAATCCTCTCTATTCCGTTCGGTCTGGCTGGAGCATTCCTCTTCACATTAATCTTCGGACATAGTAACGATATCTACATGCAGATCTCTCTGATTATGTTGATTGGTCTGTTGGCAAAGAATGCCATCCTTATCGTTGAGTTTGCTCTTGAGCGTCGCCGTACGGGTATGGCTATCAAGTATGCTGCCATCTTGGGTGCCGGTGCCCGTCTCCGTCCTATCCTTATGACCTCTCTTGCGATGGTTATCGGTTTGTTGCCATTGATGTTTGCAAGTGGTGTAGGTCATAACGGTAACCAGACACTGGGTGCAGCAGCTGTAGGCGGAATGTTGATAGGTACACTCTGTCAGGTGTTCATTGTACCGGCTCTGTTTGCTTTCTTCCAGTACTTACAGGAGCGCATCAAGCCTCTCGTCTTCGAGGATGAGGCAAGCCGTGACGTTATCAAGGAACTTGAACAGTTCTCAAAAGGTCCGGCTGTTGATTATAAGATAGAAGAGTAGACACTAATAAAGGAATAACAATGAAGAAAACAAATATAATCATCATAGCTCTTGCAGCCTTGTCACTGACAGGCTGTAAGAGTCTCTATGGTACTTACAAACGTCCCGATGTGAAGACGAACGGTGTTGTGCGTGACCCTGTTGACGACAAGGCAACGCTTGAGGGTGCCAACGACTTCGGGAATCTGCCGTGGCGCAGTGTCTTCACTGACCCGCATCTGCAGGTACTCATTGAGAAGGCACTTAATAATAACCCGGACTTGCTCAATGCTGCTCTGAATGTTGACATCGCCGAGCAGCAGGTCAAGGCTGCCAAACTGTCGTTCCTGCCGTCAGTAGTGTTTGCACCGACGGGTACTATTTCCCATTTTGGCACACACACATCATCAACCCAGTCTTACACACTTCCCATCTCGGCAAGCTGGGAAGTAGACCTCTTTGGTAAACTTCGTTCATCAAAGAGGGCTGCCCAGATGGTGATGATGCAGACACAGGATTATAAGGTTTATACGCAGACGACGCTTGTCAGTGGTGTTGCCAATCTTTATTACACCCTCTTGATGCTCGACCGTCAGAAGCAGATAGTTGATGGCATGTCTGGTCTGACCAAGAATACCTGGGATATGATGAAGCTCCAGATGGAGTTCGGACGTGCACGTTCAACGAGCGTGCAGAGTGCTGAGGCTGCTTACTACAGTGTTCAGACGCAGGCTGCTGACATTCGTCGTCAGATTCGTGAGACAGAGAATTCGCTCAGTTTGCTCCTTGGAGAGCCGGCTCAGGCAATTGCACGTGGCAGTCTTGATAACCAGAGTCTGCCTGCCAGCTTCGCAGGTGGTATCGGTGTACAGCTGTTGAGCAATCGTGCTGATGTACATGCCAACGAGATGGCTTTGGCGCAGTGTTTCTATAACATCCAGACTGCACGCAGCCGTTTCTATCCTGCAATGACCATTTCGCCGACTGGCGCATGGACCAACAGCGGTGGTATGGTGAATCCGGGCAAACTGCTTTTGAGTGTTGTGGGGAGTCTTACCCAGCCTATCTTCATGCGTGGTCAGCTGAAAGCAGGCTTGCGTGTTGCTGAAGATAAGTACAAGCAGGCATATAACACGTGGCAGAACAGCATTCTCAAGGCAGGGGCAGAGGTGAGCAACGCACTTGTTGCCTACAATGCTGCCGATGAGAAGGAACAGTTGCGTAAGCAACAGATTGATGTCTTGAAGAAGAATGTTGAGCATACACAGATGCTCTATACACAGAGTTCAAGCACTTATCTTGAGGTCATTACCGCACAGCAGAATCTGCTCAATGCCGAGATTTCACAGGTAAAGGAACAATTTACGAAACTTCAGTCGATTGTCAACCTGTATAAAGCTCTGGGTGGAGGTGCAAAGTAGTTCATCATTCAAAGTTCATAATTTAAGATTATGATTACCGGCAAGCTGTTCTGGTATTCCAAGGTGTTGTCGGTAAGTACTGTCAAAATTAAACATTCAAGATTATGAGTAGCGTAATCAGTCCAAAAGCCGAGATTTCTCCAAAGGCAAAGATTGGAGACGGCTGTACGATATTCCCGTTCGTATATATAGAGGATGATGTTGTCATCGGTGACAACTGTGTCATCTTCCCCTTCGTGAGCATCTTGAACGGTACACGGATGGGTAACGGTAACAAGATTCATCAGGGGGCAGTACTTGCTGCCTTACCACAGGATTTCGATTTTGTGGGTGAGAAGAGCGAGATGGTCATGGGTGACAATAATATCATCCGGGAGAATGTGGTCATCAACCGTGCTACACACCGTGGCTGCAAGACGGTTCTCGGTTCAAACAACTTCCTCATGGAGGGTGCACATATCAGCCACGACACCGTTGTCGGTGACCGTTGTGTCTTTGGTTATGGAGCAAAGATTGCAGGTGACTGCAGGATTGGTACGGGTGCACTTATCTCATCTAATGTTGTTGAGAAAGGCAACACCCGTGTAGGTGAGTATGCTGTGGTGCAGGCTGGTACAACCTTCTCAAAGGACGTTCCTCCCTATATCATAGCAGGTGGTTCGCCTGTCGGTTATCACGGTGTAAACACTACTGTTGGCAAAAGGGCAGGTGCTGATGAGAAGATTCTGAAACACATTGCCAATGCCTATCGTCTGTTGTTCCATGGTCAGACATCAGTCTTTGATGCCTGCATACAGATAGAACAGCAGGTGCCTGCTTCGCCCGAAATCCGTAACATCGTTGATTTCTTGCGTAGTACAGAAGAAGGAATCATCAGCAAATTGTAAATTCATACCTATAAATTTATGATGATGGGGAGAGACAGCCGTGAGGTTGGCTCTCCTTTTTTATGGTTCTTCTATTAAAAGCGTAGATTGGAAACAGGATAAAAGGGTTATACACCTGTATGGTATGACTGCCCAAAATCAGATGGTCTCACATAGGGGATAGATCACAAGATAAAATGCAAAAAAGCAAACGGATACCATGTCCTTCCGTCTTCTTCAAACAACTTATTCCCGTATCAGCCAACGTTTGTAAATTATTTTCATGCAGTTCAAAGCTAACACATGGTCTTTTGGCTTCTAAAAGACGCCCAATTGACTTGCAATAGATGCCCTTTTGAGGTCTAACTAACGCCCTTTTGAAGTCCAATTAAGCACCTTTTCTTGCACTACCTTATAACTAACTGATTTACTGCTGGTTGCGAACTTGCTTTTTATGCGTGTTTTTGCCTTTATCTGTATATATTTTATCCGTAATTATGTCATGTTTTTTCAATATGTTGCGAAATAGTTGATGGTTCTTTCTGTCATAATTAATCTGTAGTTCTAATGTTTAATCATGTAATTCTATCGTATTCACCTCGTTTATAGCATAAATACTGTATTAAAATGAGGAGTTTCGGTCTTTAGAGTATAAAAACAGCTTGTTATAGAATAAGTTGTCTAAAAAGTTTGTAATATACAAAAATCAATATATCTTTGTCCCAGATATACATGAACAATCTATTTGCTCAAAGAAGAAACTTAAAATAATAACTTACTTGATTTAATAGTATGAACTTAAAGAGGTTTATAACCAGATACGTTCTGGTTGCTTTTGGCTTAATCGTGAGTGTTCCGATGATTTGTTCTGCACAGAATAAGAACCAGCTGAGCAAGTCCTGCGACAAGATAGTGAGGCAGGGTGGTGAAGTGTTGGATTATTCTGAAGGACAGCGGTGGATAATCTATAAGAAGAAACATCTGCAAAAGAAAACGTCAGACGTTGGTGCGCGTTCGCTCTATACTCTTGGGGTATATGATGTTGCAAGTGGTAAGACGACAGTGTTGTCTGATGATAATTGTGTCTTCGTTGATAAGTCGCCGTCCTCAAAGTCTGGTAATGTACGTATAACGAAAGGCTATGCGTGGTATTGTGAAGATGGTGTGTTGGCAGATGCAGCATTCGTTGAGGATGTCATTATGCGTGATGAAAAGATGCTTGTCAGCCTGCCTACTGGAGAAGACGGAACTATTAAAGGTTCTATAACGATATTTCCTTTGGGAAAGAGCAAGGCAAAGAAGAAGGAAATTGCTCTGGTTAAGAGTACTTATTCCCTGACGGGATCCAGACAATTGACAGGTAAAGGAGGAAATACTTATAGCGAGCGGATATGGACGGAGGATTTTGATGTGGATCCATTGAGAAAAGTGACAATAGAGAGTGCCAGCACCTTCTCTTATTACAGAAATGTAGATATGGTGTTCGATGGTGAAACATTGGTAAGTGCGAAGTGTCAGCGAGTTATCTGCAATACTGATGGTGAGATTGTTGAAACTGGTCGGGTCATGACACTACAGGAAGCTCTTATGCCTTTGAATCATTCTGATAAGCAGGATGGTGGTAAGAATCCGTTTGACTTAAAGTAATTTACCTTAGTCGAAAGGAGACACACTATTGGTTCTGCTGCTGTATACAGAGTCTACGATGGCACTTAACCTCTGATATGCAAAGTCCTGAAAGGAGTGACCAAAAACAGTGCGGGATGGAAGTGGGGCGGATTCTAAAAGATAAGATCTATGAGGAAACAGCATCTTCTATATGTTTGATTTTCAACCTTCAAAATGACTAATTTATGTTAGGAGCAATCATCGGTGACATCGTAGGCTCGGCGTATGAGTTCAATAATACAAAGAAGAAAGACTTTCATCTGTTTACGCCGAAGAGTAAGTTCACAGACGACACCGTAATGACATTGGCTGTGGCAGAATGGCTTACAGTAGATAAGGAGCACAGTAAAGAAGGACTTGTGCTGCGAATGCAGACCTTGGGCAGACAGTATCCGACGGCAGGATATGGTGGGAGCTTTATGCGGTGGCTGTATAATCAGAAGCCTGAACCCTACAATAGTTGTGGGAACGGTTCGGCTATGAGGGTGAGTCCCGTGGCTTTCTATGCACATAGTCTTGATGAGGCTTTGACGTTAGCGACGATCTCTGCAGAGGTTACGCATAATCATCCTGAAGGCATTAAAGGCGCAAGGGCAGTTGCATCAGCGATTTATCTTGCACGGGCAGGAGCATCAAAAGAGGAGATAAAAACCTATGTGGAGGAAAATTTCCAGTATGACTTGAACCTGCAGCTGGATGATATTCGTCCTACTTACGTCTACGATATGACCTGTCAGAAGACTGTTCCGCAGGCTATCCTCTCCTTTCTGGAAAGTGAAGGCTTTGAAGATGCGATCCGGCTTGCGGTTTCCTTGGGTGGCGATTCGGATACGATAGCGGCGATGGCTGGGAGTATTGCGCAAGCCTTCTATGGTGTTCCGAGGAAACTTGCTACCTGTTGTTATGCCCTTCTTACACCTGGATTGCGTGCCATCCTCAATGACTTTGAGGAGATGATGGGCTGTCGGGCTGCCGATCCTTTCGACATAGAACGTTTCATCGAGGCGCAGAATGCGGGCAATGCCTATCAGCAAGCACTGGAAGAGATGAGGCGGGGACATAAAACGACGCATTGGATATGGTATGTCTTCCCGCAACTGAAAGGACTCGGACGTAGCGTTTATGCGCAGTATTACGGCTTGGCGGATATGGAAGAAGCCCGGACTTATCTTGCATGTCCTGTCTTGAACGAGCGGTTATATGAGATTTCCAATGCAGTATTAGCACATGCCGACGGGGAAGTTGAAACGGTAATGGGCAGCCATGTAGATGCTATGAAGCTCAGGTCGTCAATGACGCTCTTCGATGCAGTCAGACCAAATGATGTTTTTGGTAAGGTCCTTGATGCCTTTTATCATGGAAATAAGGATGAGAGGACACTTCGGGAGATAGGTCAAAACGTGTAGGTGTTTCATCTTTAACAACTGATTCTAATAATATAAATAGATGTTATGTATTGTAAGAAGATTATTTACGCATGCCAGTCTGTGTCAGGACTGAAAGGAAGGGCTTTAGCATTAATTGCCATGATGATATTATCTTGTCATTATATGCAGGCCGCAAACACAGGTAAAACACAAGCAGGATGTGAAACCAAGGTAGGGAATACAGACCCACTCTCTGAGTTCTATGCTTATGGCTTACCCCAGGACGCTTACCCCGCAGCGTACAGTGATTACAATATTCCTTATGCACAGTTAAGTCTTGAGAAGAAACGGAACTACCTCATAATGAGTAGCCTGCAGTCAGAAGATCAGCCTTTCGGGGTATACTATTTCTTTATCCAACCCATAGCAGGCTCGGATGAGGATGATTTCGGGGAATATTATAATATCTATATGTTTGATAAGTCTGCAAAGGTGTTGACCAAGATATTCTCCCATCATGTAGATAAGTATGCGGAAATGCAGGTAGATGACATTTACTGGGATTATGATATAAAAACCTATAACAAGCCATATACTTCCAAGACGGGGGTAAAAGGCACGTTTCGTGTAAAGAAGGCAGAACCTGTTGTAGTCTTGTCCTGTAGAGATAGAGGAGGTACGCCACATGCTATTCCTTTAACGGTTATTATTAATCCTGCTATACATAAGCATAAAGTTCTTGAAGAACAATTCGTTGGATTCTTGAGAATGAACGACAGTGTTCTTATGTCAGCAGAGCAAGGTCTGACAAAACGAATGATACTGACGACGGCTACTGTCACAGCAAGTAAAGATCTCCCGAAGCCAAAAGATGCGGATATTTTTAGCAGAAGCTACCTTGCTCCTTCTATTAATGTTTATTCTACAGCAGGAGTAAAATTAGGAGGATTGAATCTTCCGCATGATGAGATTGATTGTCTGAGATAACAGGAAGCCGAGTAAAAGTAACAGGAAACTACATTATATTCAATAAAATATGTACCTTTGTTGTAACAAGAATGAAGGAACAGGGGTGAAACCGGGCAGGTAACGTGTTGCATCCGTAGTTCCTGAAGTAACAACCAGCGAAATAAACTGTTTATAAATACATATTCAATGAGTACGATAATCTATCCTTCTCCTATCTTCGGTCCCATTCACAGCCGCCGCTTAGGCATATCATTAGGAATCAACCTCATGCCGTCAGACGGTAAGATATGCACCTTTGACTGCATATACTGCGAATGTGGATTCAATAAAGACCATCGCACAAAGACGCCCCATCCAAGCCGTGAACGTGTTGCGGAGGCTTTGGAAGCCAAACTGAAAGAAATGCAGAAGGATAACATTCATCCCGATGTGCTGACGTTTGCGGGGAATGGAGAACCAACCTCACATCCTCACTTTGCTGAAATCATTGATGATACCATCCGCCTTCGCAACAAGTATTGCCCGGAGGCTAAGATTTCCGTTCTCAGTAACTCTACGTTCATCCACCGCCCGAAGATTCACGAGGCGTTATCAAAGGTGGATAACAATATACTGAAACTTGATACCATCAATGCCGACTACATCAACAAGGTAGACCGTCCCACACAGCCTTCATATAACGTGAACCGCATTATTGCTGATATCAAGGCTTTCAATGGGCAGGCCATTGTCCAGACAATGTTTCTGAAGGGGACAACTGAAGATGGCTTGGATGTTGACAATACGTCTGAAACCTTTGTTGCACCGTGGCTTGAGGCTGTCAAAGAGATAGGCCCACGTGAGGTGATGATTTACACCATCGACCGTGAGACTCCTGACCAGCATCTGAAAAAGGCAACACGTGAAGAGCTGGATGCCATCCGTGACCGTGTCATAGCATTAGGTATTCCCTGCACCGCATCGTATTAATTAATTTGTTACTGGTGTAGTCTAATGATAGGAAAAGGAAACCATGTTCATTTGTCATATCTGAATTTATTTCCATGAATTGAATTCGCTAAAGAGGATATGAGGGTTAACTTCCACTTAGAAGTGTTTAGTCCACATCGGTGCATCAGGGCACAACGTTCATCATTTGTTTCCGGTGCAGAAAACCTTTTCATATCAATACATTGAAACACCGCAGGCAACAGATTGAAAAATCATGACATAATTTCGGATAAAATATCTACAGATAAAGGCAAGAATACGTGTAAAAAGCAAGTTTGCAACCAACAGTAAATCAGTTAGTTATAAGGTGGTGCAAGAAAAGGTGCTTAATTGGACTTCAAAAGGGCGTCAGTTAGACCTCAAAAGGGCATCTATTGCAAGCCAATTGGGCGTCTTTTAGAAGCCAAGAGACCATGTGTTAGCTTTGAACTGCATGAAAATAATTTACAAACATTGGCTGATACGGGAATAAGTTGTTTGAAGAAGACGGAAGGACATGGTATCCGTTTGCCTTTTTGCATTTTATCTTGTAAGCCTATCCCCTATGTGAGACCGTCTGATTTTGGGCAGTCATACCATACAGGTGTATAAGCCTTTATTCTGTTTCCAATCTATGCATTTAACGGAAGAACCAATCTTTTGGGGTGTCTTATGTAAAGATATTTCACGGTTTCAAATTCTCTTGTTTACGAATCGTTTTCAGATGCTTGAAAGATTCTACATGTGTTTACACGGTGATAGATGTATGCTTTATTGTCAAGTAATAACAAAGGATTGTGTGAGATGTGAGTTCCAAATGTTTTAATGACCAATTGCGCTTAATGATAACGATACATGTGGCTTGATATAGAACGAGGCGAGGAGATAATCAAGTGTGTGTATGACCGTAGAGCTTATTCTATTACCGTGTAGTATAAGTTCCTTTGTTGCTATGTCCCAAACACTTTCACGGTTACATTGTACTTAAACGGAAAGAGGCGGCAGTCCACAATGGATTGCCGCCTCTTTGACTTATGGTTTGTAGGATATTTAATCCTTGCTTTCACGCTTGCGCTCCAAGTGGTCAAGTGTAATCTTGCGCATACGGATATTCTTCGGTGTTACCTCAACATATTCGTTGCCCTTAATATACTCGAGACATTCCTCAAGACTCATCTCAGTCTTAGGGATGACGCGTGCCTTTTCGTCAGAGCCGGATGCACGAACATTAGTCAGCTGCTTTGCCTTGGTAACGTTGATAACAAGGTCGTTGTCGTGAACGTGCTCGCCCACAACCTGTCCGCCATAGACTTCCTCACCTGCATCAATGAAGAACTTACCACGGTCCTGCAGCTTGTCGATGGCGTATGCGTAGGCTGTACCAGCTTCCAGGGCAATCATTGAACCATTGGTGCGGCGTACAATTTCGCCCTTGAATGGCTGATAATCCTTGAAACGGTGTGCCATGATTGCCTCTCCCTGGCTGGCTGTCAGTACGTTGGTACGCAAGCCGATGATGCCACGTGACGGGATTTCAAACGTGATATTCACACGGTCGCCCTCTGCATCCATGCCGAGCAGGTCGCCCTTGCGACGGGTCACCATGTCAATCATCTTGCTTGAGAAGTCTGTCGGTACATTGATTGTCAACTCCTCGATAGGTTCGCACTTCTGACCGTCAATCTCCTTATAGATAACCTGTGGCTGTCCCACCTGCAGTTCATAGCCCTCACGGCGCATTGTCTCGATGAGGACGGAGAGGTGGAGCACACCACGACCACTGACAATCCACTTGTCCATTGAGTCCTCCATCTGGCAGACACGCAGTGCAAGGTTCTTCTCAAGTTCCTTGCTCAGGCGGTCGCTGATATGGCGGGAAGTGCAGAACTTTCCTTCCTTTCCGAAGAAAGGAGAGTCGTTGATGGTGAAGAGCATGCTCATCGTAGGCTCGTCCACAGCGATTGGTGGCAATGGTTCCGGGTTCTCGAAGTCGGCAATGGTATCACCGATTTCAAACTTCTCCAGACCGATTACAGCACAGATGTCACCAGAGTCAACATGGTCGGTCTTCTTGTGTCCCATGCCTTCAAAGGTGTGGAGCTCCTTTATTTTAGTGCGTTCCTGTGTTCCGTCACGATGACAGATGGTGATGTTCTGCCCATCCTTCAAAGTTCCACGGTGTACACGACCGACAGCAATACGTCCTGTATAGCTTGAATAATCCAAAGATGTAATCAGCATCTGTGGCGTTCCCTCAAGCTGTTTAGGGGCTGGAATCGTCTCGAGGATAAGGTCGAGCAGGTAGTCAATGTTGTCAGTCTGTGCCTTCCAGTCCTCACTCATCCAGCCGTTCTTTGCCGAACCATAGACAACTGGGAAGTTCAGCTGGTCTTCTGTAGCGTTGAGGTCGCACATAAGGTCGAATACCATCTCATATACTTCCTCTGGGCGACAGTTAGGTTTGTCCACCTTGTTGATGACAACAACGGGCTTCAATCCGAGCTGCAAAGCCTTCTGTAGCACAAAACGGGTCTGCGGCATAGGACCTTCGAAAGCGTCTACGAGCAGCAGGCAGCCGTCTGCCATGTTCAGTACACGCTCAACCTCACCACCGAAGTCAGAGTGGCCCGGTGTGTCGAGAATATTGATTTTTACTCCTTTCCAGTTGATACTTACATTCTTACTCAGAATTGTTATCCCTCGTTCACGCTCCAAATCATTAGAGTCGAGAACCTCTCCGCTGTTGTCTTGTCCGTCACGGAAAAGTTTACCAGCGAGCATCATCTTGTCAACCAAGGTTGTTTTGCCGTGGTCAACGTGCGCAATAACTGCGATGTTACGAATATCTTGCATTTAAATACCTTAAAAAGCTTACGCTAAATTATGGTGCAAAATTACGAATAAAAAATGGAAAACGTTTGTCGTTCCAATAAAAAGTTGTAACTTTGCACAGCATTTTCGGAGAGTCCGATGCATTTGATGTCGTAACCCGTTGTGATTAAGGCGGCTAACGACGGAAAGATGTAATTGCAAATCACATTAATCAAAACAAACATCATGTATTTAGACAAGGCAAAGAAGGAAGAGATCTTCTCACAGTACGGTAAAGCACAGAACACAACTGATACAGGTTCAGCTGAGAGCCAGATTGCTCTTTTCTCTTATCGTATCAAGCACTTGACCGAGCACGTAAAGAAGAACCGCAAGGACTATGTTACTACTCGCTCATTGACACGCCTCGTAGGTAAGCGTCGTGCATTGCTCGATTACCTCTACGACCGTGACGTAACACGTTATCGTGCTATTATCAAGGCTTTGGGTCTCCGCAAGTAATCTTCGCAGAAATAAGAAATCCCCGCTACCTAAGAAAGGTGGCGGGGATTTCTTGTTGGATGTAATGTTTGTTAGCTTATTAGTCAAATTAGCCTAATTAGCTCAATAAGCTAATACGATTAATGAGTCCAATAAACCTGATTGCTCAAAGATTATTCTCTGATTTCCTTTAATGGTATCATGACAAACTCACGTTTCTCCATTAAAGGGTGGGGAATGGCAAGGTCAGGTTCATTGACGTTCAGGTCATCATAAAGCAGTATGTCAATATCAATGATGCGGTCAGTATATTGTGCATTGACTGATTTGTCAACTCTTCCCATTTCACGTTCTATAGCTTGTGTTGCCTCCAGTAATTGTCGGGGAGCAAGAGCCGTTGATACTGATACGCAGGCATTGAGGAAGAGGTTGGGGCTCTTAAACCCCCAAGGTTCTGTCTCATGAAAAGAAGATTGGCGCAGGACTGTGCCAATCTTTTTCTCTATTTGTTCTATCGTCTCACGCATGATTGCCTTTCTGTTACCAAGGTTCGTGCCGAGAGCTAAGTAAACTGTATGCATGTTAATCGTTGAGAATCAACAGAGAATCACCGAAGCAGCCAAACATATAGCCGTTCTCCACAGCCTTATCGTATGCTTCCATCACAAGGTCGTAGCCACCGAAGGCTGCTGTCTCCATCAGCAATGTTGAATAAGGATGATAGAAGTTAACCAGCATAGAGTCAGCAAAGCCGAAGTTGTAAGGAGGGAAGATGAACTCGTTGGTCCACCCATCATATTCCTTCAGCATGCCATCTGTGCCCACAGCTGTCTCAGTTGCCTTCACAACACTTGCACCGACAGCGCAGAGGCGATGTCCGGCCTGCTTTGCACCATTTGCAATGCGGCAGGCATCCGCATTGATGTGCATTTCCTCTGAATCCATCTTGTGCTTTGTCAGGTCTTCCACTTCAATGTCATGGAAGTTGCCTAAGCCACAGTGCAAGGTGATGAATGCTTTTTTGATTCCACGTATATCCATCATCTTCATCATGTGTTCAGAGAAGTGGATGTTTGTACCCGGTGCAGAGACTGCTCCCTCGTTCTTTGCAAATACTGACTGGAAGTGTTCCATGTCATCTGCTGTTGCATGGGCAAACTCTTCACCTTCTTCCTTCGGGCGGTTGTCAATGATGTAACGTGGCAATGGAGCCTCACCCAGTGCGAACAATTCACGCTTGAACTCATCGTGAGGACAGTCGTAGAGGAAACGAAGCGTACGCCCGCGAGAAGTGGTGTTGTCTATAACCTCAGCTACCATCGTTCCAGACTCATCAAAGAAGAGCTTGTTGCCGATACGAATCTTACGTGCAGGCTCAACCAATACGTCCCAAAGACGCATCTCCTGGTTCAGTTCACGAAGCAGGAATACCTCGATCTTGGCGTCTGTCTTCTCCTTTGTTCCGTACAGACGAGCCGGGAATACCTTTGTATCATTGAAGATAAAGGCGTCACCCTCGTCGAAGTAGTTGAACACATCCTTGAAACGGATGTAATCCTCTTCCTTCGGTTCACCGTTGACTTCACCCTTGAACATCTCAATCTTTCCAGACTTACGGTGCAGCACCATCAGCCTACCTTCGTCACGACGTGTTACGGTGAAGGTCTGTGTGCTGCCATCAGTACGTGTGAGCACACGCTCAGATGAATGTGGATACAGGGCTACCTGCTCTTTCGGGAGGTTGAATTTAAACTGTGAAAGCTTCATATTTATATATTGGGGAGTTTGTTATTTTTCTATTGTCTGTTGCTGGAGCCACGCTTCAAACTGGTCATAGTTGACACAGTTCTCCACTCGTACGTCACCAACACGTGTGCGGCGCAATGCCGTAAGGTATGCGCCACTGTTCACAGCACGCCCGAGATCGCGTGCCAATGCCCGTATGTAAGTTCCTTTACCGCAGACCACACGGATTGACAGCTGCATCTTCTCCGCATCGAAGTCTAATACTTCTATCTCGTCAATGTGGATGTTCTTGGGCTTCAGTGTCACGTCCTTTCCCTTCCTACGATAGTCGAAGGCACGTTTTCCATCAACCTTTACCGCACTGTAAGTTGGCGGAATCTGCTCAATATCACCCACAAACTGTGGTAAGGTTTGGTCTATCAGTTCCCGTGTGATATGTTCTGTCGGGAATGTTTCGTTCACTTCATGCTCCATATCATAACTCGGTGTAGTTGCTCCAAGCTGAAGTGTTGCGGTATATTCCTTCGTATGTGTCTGCAATATTTCAATCTGCTTGGTCATTTTACCCGTAGCAAGGATGAGCACTCCTGTTGCCAATGGGTCTAATGTACCTGCATGACCAATCTTCACTTTTCCGTCATTTGCCTGTGTACAAAGGTATCGCACGTGTGCCAATGCCTTGAAACTGGTAATTCCGTAGGGCTTATCGATAGGGATGATTACTCCTTCTTTGAAATTCATTAGGACAACAAGTATGTAAGATTAGTCAACCATATTCAGTGGTACATCGAAGAGCAGCATCACAATGATGATGATACCGATGATGATACGATACCAACCGAACCACTTGAAACCATATTTGGCAAGGAAGTTCACAAACCATTTCATTGCCAGCAATGCGACGATGAATGAGACGACACAGCCCACGGCAAGCATTGTCAGGTTATGAGCAGAGGCCCATGAGCCGTCAGCTTTCAGTAGGTCAAGCAGGTCTAACAACGTGGCACCAGCCATTGTCGGTACTGCAAGGAAGAAAGAGAATTCTGCTGCACGTCTGCGTGTAAGCCCGTTAGCCATACCACCTACGATGGTTGCCATAGAACGGCTCGTGCCAGGAATAACTGATAAACACTGGAAAAGACCAATGCTGAAAGCACGCTTTTCTGTTACCAGATTCTCTTCTTTTCCCTTATTGAATATTTTATCACAGAAGAGCATGAACACTCCACCCACAACAAGCATGATTGCTACAACCCAAACAGAGTCAAGCAGCCAGTCAAGCAGTCCGCTTTTCTTGGCAGCCAAGCCAATGACTACGGCTGGCAATACTCCTACGAAGAGCAGCCAGTAGAAGCGCACAGGATGAATAATCCTCTTGAACGTACTTTTTTCATCAGCAGGTACGGGGGGGTGGTCAATATGGAAGAATCGCTTCCAATACAGACATACCACGGAGAGGATGGCGCCAAACTGAATAATAAATGTAAAAGCATGTACGAACTCGTCACCTTGCGGTACACCCAGAAGATTCTGCGTGATAATCATGTGACCGGTAGATGATACGGGAAGGAACTCTGTCAGTCCTTCAACGATAGAGATGATAATGGTTTGTAGAAGTGTCATTATGCCTCCACTTCTTTAGTATCCTTCGGTTTATAGAGAATGGCACCGATGATTGAGATAAAACCAATGAAAGTGACAACTGGTGCAACCTTGATGTGGCGTGCACTGAAGATGCTCGGGTCGAACACTGTCTCGGTAGATGTTCCACCGCTCATAAGAATGAAGCCGATGATGACAACGGCAATACCTATAGCCAACAAGATAAAGTTGGTCTTACCAAAAGCTAAATTTCTTTTGTCCATATTATATTTTTGAGGAGTTGTGGGGGATGCTTTGAGGAGTTAGAGGGAGTTGAAGAACTTGACATGATACTGATTTTGGCATGTTGATTTACTTTTACCCATCTTCTTTCCCAAAGGTCCTTTTACTCTTTTACTTTCTTATTTTCCAAATTATATCTTATACAGGTCGCCCGCCTTCATACGCAGGAATTTGTTTACCGACAGCCATGAACAGAAGGTGGCAATAATCACACCGAATGCCAGCATGACAACCGCCGTGATAACCAGCGCTTCCCATGACAACACCTTTGTGATGTCTGGCTCATAATCATATAGGAAACACATTCCGATGCCCAGAACGGCGATGGCCAGCAGGGCAGAGACAAGTCCTTCCAGAACAGCACGGCGTAGGAACGGCGCACGGATGAAACTCCATGATGCACCGACGAGTTTCATCGTATGGATTGAGAAGCGACGTGCATAAATGCTCAGTCGGATGGTGTTGTTGATCAAGGCGAAAGATACGATGGTGAGCAGAACGGCAATTACCAGCAGTACCAGACTGATTTTGCCCAGCGTGTGGTTCACGCTCTCGACCAGACTCTGAGGGTAAGTGATGTCGCTTACGCCACGATAGGTGCGCAGTTCTTTGACAATATTCCGTATAGAATCATTGTTGGCATAGTTGGCTTTCAGCTGTACTTCAATCTCACCCGTAAATGGGTTCTCGCCGGCAAACTCGGCAGGATTAGCTCCCAGTTCACGTGTTCCTTCCTTCAAAGCCTGTTCCTTGCTTACGAAGTTCAGGCTGCTGATGTAATGTAACGTGCGCACACGCTGACAGAGTGCCGTACTTTCTTCCGTATTCATATCGGGCTGGAGAATCATTGTAATCGTCAGATTCTCCTTTACATAGGAACTAAGATTGCGACTGATGAAGCCTGTAAGGACAACCATACCAATCAGCATCAGCACCATTGCCGTACTGATACATAATGTAACAACCTGCAGACTGTGATGACTGCGGGCTTTGTTTCTTTTTTTTGCCATTTCTGAAATAAGGTATAATACACCGAAATTGATGCAAAGGTACTGCAAAATAAAAGAATGGCAAAAGAATTTATACTTTATTTAGAGATAAAAGGTGAAACTTTTGGGCAGGTTGTTTCAGAAGGATAGGAGGGGCAGATGCGATTAATAGCGTTAAGGCTGTTAGGCGGTGTATTACTCCAAGCCTTCATTGGAATTTCTTGTAATTCTTTTCATGTCTATGATAAGCTATGGTGAATTGGGTGTAAAACGTTTGTTTTTGTAATAAAAAAGTCACGCTTGAAAATTAAAGATGCTCTTTAAGGTTCTAATTAAGCCTTGATTGAGGTTGAAAAGATGCCCTTTTGAAGTGTTACTAACGCCCTTTTGAAGTCCAATTAAGCACCTTTTATTGCATGGCTTTGCAACCGTTTGATAATCTGTTAGTTGCAGGTCATGTTCTTTGTGGTGTCTTTTTATGTTTGAAACAGATTCTTATCCCATTTCTTGTAAATATTTTTCTTAGTATTAGTGCGCCCGGATAAATGTTGTTGTATGTTTGTGTTCTGATTAAATTATGCCCACATATTTGGACGTTTGTTAATGTACTTATTGCAGACTTATTCCCCCAAATCTTTTATGTTTAATCCGTAATATAGCCTTTTGATAATGAAATGCTCACAAACAGCGTGTGCCTTGCAATAAAATCCATAGAGGTTACGTTTGACATATATCATCTTTAACAAAATAAATAGTAAAACCTATGAAACGAATAGTAGTTCTTGTATTGTTGGTTGCATCAACATTGGCAGTAATGGCACAGAGCAAGTCGGGTGCATGGTCAGTGACACCGCATGTCGGAGTGTCAAGGTCTTCCATGACGGGTAGTGTTGCAAGTTATGAACTGGCTGATGGAGAGCTGGAGAAGATAAAGCCACATTCGTTGTTAGGCTTTGTAGGCGGAGTAGATGTGATGTATAAGGCTTCAGATATTGTTGGAATTTCTGCTGGTGTGTCGTTTGTACAGGCAGGTTGTAAATATAAGGATGAAGAAAGAAAGGGTGAAGCTGTTCATGACCGTTATATGCGAATGAACTATATTGCAGTGCCGGTCTTGGCTCATAGTTATCTGGCGCCGAGATTTTCAATCAATGCTGGTATAGAACCAACCTTCTTGTTAAAAGCCAATAATCATGAAGAACATCAAACGTATGATGTGGATGCAGATGGGAAGAAATCAAACTTTCAAGAGTTTGAACTCGATTATGATGTGAAAAACGCATTTCGTAAGTTCGGACTGTCAATACCTATTGGTGTCAGTTATGAGTACGAGAATGTCGTGTTAGGTGCGCTGTACCATGTGGGCGTCTTCAATGTTTCCAAGTTCGGCGATTCATCCCGAAACAGCATACTTGAGGTGTCTGTGGGCTATAAGTTTAACCTTTAAGAGCCGTCTAAAATCTTTTTGGAATTATAGTCAAACTTCGGAAACCTCATTACCAAGGTTTGGTATGCATCATTGATGTTAATATCAGGTATTTCATTTCACGAAGGAGTGGATATGAACCGTTTGTGGGTATAATTTGCGTGTGACGATTAAGAAATTTTGTAAACAGCATCGTAAATTGAAAAAAATGCAGTAAGTTTGCACGCATTATATTAATATGATGAAACGGAACTTCTTAATCACGATATTTTTGATAGTGTGTTTGGGTGCTGTCTCCCAGGTGCATCATTCGGTGTCTGTTCATAAAGAGGAGCAGGCATCTCAGGATAAGATGCAGGCGTATATGGATTCGCTGGGCATGGCGAAAGACAGTCTTTTTACACGTAAAATGCCAAAGAACCGTCGCGGGCAAAGGTTGCGTATGAGTGATATGCGTCTGTTCATGCCACTGACCTATTATGGCAATGTGGCTGAAGGACTGTTTGCACGGGACAGGAAAGAGAATCCATTTCTTTCAGAACTGATGCACCTTTATCTGTCACGCCCGGACCTTGTTGTGGGTACTGACCGTGCGGTGCAGTCGCAGCAGACAAAACTGAATGATATTGAGGCTCCCATCCGCCATGATGCGAAACTGGTGGAGAAAGTGGTTGAACGTCCCGTAGAACCAAAGACCGTACCAGTCGAGGTACTGGTGATGCGCCCTAACTTCTGGACGTTCCATGGTGATTACGCCTTGCAGTTCCTACAGAATTATGTGTCGGGAAACTGGTATAAAGGTGGTGAGAGCAACTATTCGGCACTGGCATCACTGGTGATGCAGGCAAATTACAATAACAAGCAGAAGGTGAAGTGGGAGAATCGTCTGGAACTGAAGTATGGTATGCAGAGCAGCCGTTCTGACTCGCTGCATAGCTTCAAGAGTACAGAGGACTTGATTCGTTTTACCTCAAAGTTGGGCTTGCAGGCAACGAGGCGTTGGTATTATACTGTGCAATTGATAGGAAACACGCAGTTCACCCATTCTTATCGCTCAAATGACCCGAAGGTGTATTCTGCTTTTGCCGCACCATTGAACTTGAATCTCTCTGTCGGTATGGACTACTCTGTCGACTGGATGAATCACCGGCTGAGAGGTAACTTCCATCTGGCGCCATTGGCTTATAACATGAAGTACACCCGGATGCTGGAGCTGTCCCGCCGTTTGGGTATAGATGAGGGTGAGCACTTCCTGCATGACTTCGGTTCCGAGTTCACGGTTGATTTGGAATGGAAGCTGTTGGAACTGCTGACATGGAAGACACGTCTTTACGGCTATTCCACCTATAAGCGTACGGAGTTGGAGTGGGAGAACACGTTTACCTTCCGTTTCAACCGTTACATTTCAAGCCGTGTGTTTATCTATCCTCGCTTTGATGACGGTGTGCGTCGTGACGACCATCATGCCTTCTGGCAGTTGAGGGAGTTTGCGTCGATAGGATTCCAGTATAGTTTTTAGCAGTCAGCCTCACTCCCGACCCCTCTCCGGGTGGAGAGGTGAGTAGAATGTCCTGTTTGTCCAGTGTTCTGCTGGCATCAGATGTTTCACGGTATGTGCGGAAATATTGTGTTTTCTTTTTTTCATCAGTCCTTTCCCCGTACTATCTGGTTTTGTTCCATAGTACATCTTTATTTGTGTTGTTTGCCCTTTTAATTCGTGCCATTCGCATCATTCGTAGTGTTTTGTCATCGGTCCGTAGTCATGAATAATAAGCAGTCTTGGGTGTAGACAGTGAGAGTCTGTGTAATGACGAGCGGGACTACAGTTTACTCTAACCCTATGAAATGTTTGAACTAAGTCTCTTTTGTTTTCATTTTTTTATCCAATTACTATGATATTCAAAATTTTTATGTACATTTGCAGCAAAATTAATATTAATACTTTTTTTATGTAGTAGTACTGGGTTTAATAATTTATGGGGACTGTTAAAGTAATGCTCAGTGGTGTTTTGTGGTGACAGATGCTTCATGCGTCCGTAAATTAATGTCTGCTGGTGAACATGTGGACAGTGCACCTCTGCTTTTTATACAGCCCAATATGAATGTGTATCAATAAAATAATAACAATAAAGATTAATCAATGAAGTATCATCAACACATGTTAAGAGCTTTAAGAAGGTTACCTTCTTTGATGTTTCTGACAGCTTTTATTTTGATGATTTCGTGGACTTCCCCAGCTTATGCACAGGTTGCAGTGAAGAAGTTTTCGATTTCATTCAAAGATAAAAGCGTTGCTCAAATCTTGGATTTCATTTCAACAAAGGGAGATTACAAGATTAATTATTCTGACGATGTGAAGAACGACACTCTGCTTTTGACCATCTCTTTCGAAGATGTGGATGAGTTGAGTGCTGTAGAGAACCTGTTGTCACATACATCCTTTATATATAATGTGGATGGCAAGATGATTGATGTGTTCAAGATGAAGAACGCAACACAGGGTCAGTACACCCTTCACGGTACGGTGAAGGATAAGGACGGACTGGGTGTGCCCTTTGCCATTGTACAGATTAAGGGTACATCGAAAGGTGTTACTGCCGATGTTGACGGCAACTTCTCTATGCCTGTAGAGAAGGAAGAGGGCACAATCAGTGTGTCCAGTGTGGGCTATGAGGCAAAGACGTTGAAGTATCATGCCGGCAAAGCCTTGGATGTAATCCTGCCATCCTCAGCCTATGCGATGGGCGAGGTGACTGTGGTTGCGTATGGTAAGCGTAACACACGTGAGCAGGTGGGTGCGATTGCATCAGTGAAAGTTGAGGATTTGCAGAAAGCTCCGACAGCAAGTCTTGAGAACCTGTTGCAGGGACGTATGGCAGGTGTTGATGTAACCAACCTGTCCGGCTCTCCTGGTGGTGGCGGTTCACGTATTACGATTCGTGGTTTCAGTTCGTTGAACCAGCAGGGTGTCAATGACGGAACTCCACTTTATGTCATTGACGGTATTCCTGTAACAGGTAGTGCTACGGATGCAACGGGTGGTATTAATCCGTTGTCAGGATTGGATCCTTCAAGTATTGAGTCTGTTCAGGTTCTCAAGGATGCAGCGTCAGCGTCTCTTTATGGTTCAAGAGCTGGTAATGGTGTTATCCTTATCACTACGAAGAAGGGTAAGTCCGGGCGTTCGGAGGTTAGCTTCAATGTGTCACAGTCTCTTTCATGGCTGCCAAGCACACCTATGCAGACCATGGGAAAGGGTGAGCGTGACATTGCTTTGCGTTTGGCAAAGAGCCAGAGAGGTGCACATTATGACTATCTCACAGACCAATTGGTTTATCCACATTCTTATAAGGATTCCTACGGTTGGGATGCAGATAACGATGGTGCATACGACTATCTGTGGCGAAATGGTAAGGTGCTGGATTCAGACCGCCGTCTGCCGGGTATTGCACAGGACTCACTTAATACCTTCTATAATAACAGAACAAACTGGTGGAAGTATGCTTTCCGTGTAGGTAAGGTAACAAAGGCTGACATGCTTTTATCTGGTGGTACGGATAACATAAGATATATGGTCAATGCAGGCGTCTATGATGAGACGGGTATCATGATCAGTTCTAACTTCCGTCGCTTCAGTCTCTTGAGTAATCTTGATTTCAATCTGTCAACGAAGCTGAGCGCATTCACACGTATCAATCTTACTTACGCTACACAGAAAGCCGGTGCGGACGGAGGACGTGTGCAGGGATTGACCTTTGACCCGAAACGAACATCAACGCTCTTGCCGGGCAAGGGTAGTACTGCCGAACAGATAGCGTTGAGACAGTTACGTGATATTGACAAGACCAACTCCAACTATAATATTCGTCTGAGTGTAGGATTGAACTATAACATCTTGAAAGGACTGAAGTTCTCTTCTACTTACTCGCTTGACCATTACTTCACACGTGTGTACACCTTCACACCTGATTATCTGAAGTATGACAAGAAGTCTGAGGTTCAGGCTTCCAATATAGCAATGACGAATGTGCAGACAGAGAATATCCTTACTTATAATCTTGCACTTCCAAGCGACCATAAACTTGAGTTGATGACTGGTATGACCTATAACTATGATCTCTTGCAGAACCTGAGTGGTACGGCAAAGGGGGGTCCGACCAATTCTATCAAGTTTGCAGGTGAGGGCTGGCCTTCACTTATCAAAGACGGAGGAACGGTAAGAGCTGCACAGAGTTTCCTTACCAACCAGCAGGAACAGTCGTTGCTTAGTTTCTTGGGACGTGCGGCTTACAGTTATAAGAAGCGTTACATGGCAGAACTCTCTATCCGTGCAGATGGTTCAAGTGTGTTCGGTAAGGATGTACGTTGGGGAACTTTCCCTTCTGTAGGTCTTGGCTGGGCATTCAGTGAAGAGGCATTCATGAAGAAGTTGTGGTGGCTGAGCTTCGGTAAGCTGCGTGCATCATGGGGTAAGTCCGGACAGAAGTTCCAGGAGCCTTATCTGGCATTGGGTGTAATGGAGGAAAGCAACGTCTATAATGGTTCGTTAGGTCTGATTCCACAATCCATGGCTAATAAGAAGTTGACATGGGAAGAGAGTGACCAGTATGACCTTGGGCTTGACTTGCAGCTTTTGGATTATCGCTTGAAGTTCAAACTTGACTATTACTATAAGTACTCAAGCAAACTGTTGATGCAGTCTTATCTGCCGGGCAATGTATTCCTTGCAACAAACATGTGGGACAATGCTTCAGCCATCTCCAATGAAGGTATTGAGTTTGAAGCACAGTATGATATTATCCGTAAGAAGAACTGGAACTGGAGCGTGGGTATGAACCTCTCACACAACAAGAACATGCTGCGTAAGACATACAACGGAGAGGACCTTAATGACAAGGTCTTGGGACGTCCTGTCTATGGTATCTATACTTTCAAGGATGAAGGAATTGTGCAGAAAGAGGAAGACATCCCTATGTATCGCAATGCATCAGGTAAGTTGTTCCCACTTTATTTCCAGTCAATTAACAACCCGTTGCGTGTCGGTGGTAGAAAGATAAAGGATCAGAACTATGATGGCGTGATTGACGATAAGGACCTTTATTACGCTGGCAGCACACTTCCTGCAGTCTATGGTGGTTTGAACAGTCATCTGGAGTGGAAGGGATTGAGCTTCGACGTACTCTTTAGTTATACAATCAGCCGCAAGGTGATGAATATGTATAAGAACAGTGCCTTTACCTTTACGAAAGACTTTGGAGTTATCATGAACTATTTCCGTGCCAATGATTTCTGGACTCCAACTAACAGAGATGCAAAATATCCATCTCTTGAGTTCGCTGACAAGGATTATGTAGGTCAGTTTGATGGCAATGTGGATTCTAATATTGAGAATGTCAGCTTCCTGCGCCTCAAGCAGTTGGTTGTAGGCTATCAGATTCCAAAGAACTGGTTGAAGGGCTCTTTCATCAAGGATGCCAACGTCTACCTCAGTGGTGAGAATCTGTTTCTGATTACCAACTATTCAGGAGTTGATCCTGAGGTTATCAATCCTTATACTGGTAAGGATGATGGAACACAGTATCCTTTGAACAGAAAAGTCACTTTGGGTCTCAACTTAAAATTCTAACAGAAAATGAAGAAGATTATAATACTCTCAATATGTGGTTGTCTTCTGTCCTCTTGTAGCCTCGACCTGCAGCCGGAGAACGGACTTACCTACAGTAATTCGTTCAATACGGAGAAAGAACTGAATGCGACGACCACTTCCATTCTGTACTATGTCAATACGGTTGTCGGCAGCAACTACGTCCTTTCAACGGCAGGCATGAAGGCTGATGAGGTGTTGGATGCCAAACAGTTGCGTGAATGGAATCCACGGACAGTAGTCTCAAGCGAGTATTCATGGAAAGGTCTTTATGACCTTATCTTTGAAGCTAACCTGCTGCTTGATAACATTGACAAGACAAAGGACCTGTCAACTAACCGCCGGAACTATCATGTCGGACAGGCAGAGTTTGCTCTCGGGCTGTCTTATTTCCTCTTGGCACAGCGTTACGGTGAGGCTATCATCACGGAAAATTCTACCGAGATAAAGCCTTATTCCTTGTCACCTCAGAGTGATGTGCTCAATACGGCGATAGAGCATGCCAAGAAGGCTTTGGAGATTCTGCCTACATGGGATAAGCTGACAGACCTTAACGGTGCGGCAATAACAGACCGTCAGACAGCTTCCAAGGGAACTGCTGCAGCCTTGTTGGCTCAGGTTTATGCTTGGAAGGGCAGTGTTACTGAGCTTTATAAGTTGCAGGGCAATGCAAAGGATGACTATCAGAAGTCTATAGACTACGCAACACTACTGATTGAAGGGAAGGTCGGTACTTATCGGCTTTGTTCTTCTCCAGAGGAACTTTGTACGTACTTGTCTAATGAGAAGACACCTAACCCCGAAGCAATCTTCAGTTTGTTGTTCGACAAAACACGCTCGGAGTTCGTTGTTTCTCCTAACGAGGTGGCGCAGAACTTTGTGAGCTGGCCTGTCAGAGAAGACCAGACTTTGGCTGACCTGCCTTCAAGCAGCACCTATCAGCTTCATACATCGACGGTGGAATCGCTCTTCCCGGATGCTACTGACCAGCGCCTGCAGGCTTTCTTCTACCAGTGGGGCACTTCGCATGAGGTAGATGGAACGGACTATGCTCTAATGTATAAGTTCAGAAAGGCTATCATGGATGCTGACCAGTACTCTGCAAGTGGTAAGACCTATCGTACTGTAGATGCTGATTACGTGTACTGGCGACTGGCTGACATCTACCTTTTGAGGGCTGAATGCTATCAGAAGTTAGGTAATGAAGCAAATGCTATTGCAGACCTCAATGTGATTCGTTCACGTGCAGGTGCACTTTCTTATCCTTCAACCTATGATACTGAGGGTTTGAAGAAAGCTATCTTCCTTGAAAGAGAGAAGGAGTTTGTCGGTGAGAATGATGCACGTTATGCAGACATTATCCGCAATGGATATGTGAAAGAAGAATTGCAGGGTAAGTTCAAATTGCTCAGCAACCAGGATATTCAGGGCGGTGCTCTTTTCCTTCCACTTCCAAAAGATGCTTGGCAGGATAAGGATGGACACATTATCAATAACCAGTTGCGCCAGAAACCTTATTGGCAGGCTTATAACTAATAGGAAGGTAAGGAATGCACAATTTAAAAGTGTTTGATATAATGAAGAAGATTATATATATAATAATGGTGTGTCTGACGATGGGAGCAATCTCAAGTTGTACCAAGTATAACTTTGACGACACTGGTCTTGCCAACGGTAAGCATGATATGACCATGTGGGAGTACTTTAAAGGTGATAGCTATAACTGGGATTCCCTGCGTGTAATGGCAGAGCGTGCCGACTTGGTTTCGCTCTTTCAGGGAACGAGTAAATATGGTAAGAACTTCACTTTCTTTGGTCCAACCAATCACAGTATCCGTCGTTATCTCCTTGATAATAGTATGGAAAGGGTTTCAGATATTCCTGTGGCTGACTGCAAAACGTTCATATTGAACTGTGTTCTCCCTAAGAAGCGTGTGATGCTCGATGACTTCAAGGAAGGCGTTAAGTCTTCAGATCCTTCAACACCAGTCGGAAAAGGAGGTGAGACTGTAGAGATGGCTTCGGGAAAACAGCTGTGGATTTATACTTTCCGTGAGTCTTATAACAATGTGCCGGGTGCTGGTCCTCTGCGGATTCACCTTGTATCTCCTACGACAACCAAGACTTCGGATGTTGCTTCATGTAATATCGAGACAAATACGGGAGTAGTCCATTCGCTTGTTTACGACTTCAATTTAACTGACTTTTAAAAATGAAACAGATGAAGAAAGGAATAGCTTTGCTGTGCCTTATGGCCCTTACAATAGGTTTTATGGTATCGTGTAGTAAAATGGATGTTGGCTATTTGAGAACGACAGGAGCATCATTTGCGCCTGACTCACTTAACGCCTTCCATAATATTGATCCTACAAGTGACCGCGCTATTAATAAATTACCATTCGTTTCAACACGTATCCAGGGTGTTGCAGGTACTAACCCTGTCAATTTCGAACTTGCAGGGGTCAAGGCTGATAGGCAGGAAAATGTACAGCTCTTCATGAATCTATATAAGGAGGGTAAAATATCTGTAACGGGTGGCTTGATAGTTGTTACATTGGAAGCAGCACAGAAGCTGCCGAATGGCAGATACCGTCTTTCTCTCAAGGTATATAATGAGGATCATGAGACTGTCTTGGATGATGTCTTCAAGGTGGTGGTGACTGACGATGAGTTAGTTATCGACTGATGTCGGCGATATGATCTTTTAATCGTATGCGCTTCGTTCTGCATTGAAGACCATCTTTAATTGTGTTACCTGCGCTTGGTAATGATGTTACCGATGCTTTGTAACCGTATTACCAACGGCTGGTAAAAGTAGCAAAAGATAGGCTTGATGCAGCCGATAGACAATCCACATTGCGGCAGTCAGTGCTGGTAAAAGTAGCAAAAGATAGGCTTGATGCAGCTGGTGGAGTAAACTAAAACGGAAACTTGAATAAAATAACCCATTTAAATTCAGATTAAGTATGAAAAGAAGAAGATATGCCTTACTGCTTGTTGCGCTTTTAATGTTGGCAGTACAGGTTCGTGCACAGCAGGGAGCAGGCTCTGACGGAACGAACGGAATCACTTTCTTCAAAGGGACTTTCAGTGAGGCGCTTGTAAAAGCCAAACAAGAGAACAAACTGCTCTTCGTTGACTTCTATGCAGTCTGGTGCGTTCCTTGCAAAAAGATGGCGAAGACTGTGTTTACACAGGAGGAAGTAGGGAAGTATTTTAATGAGCATTTCATCAGCCTGCAGCTGGATGCAGAGAAGGGTGAGAATGTCGAAATTGCAAAGAACTATAAGGTTGCAGCTTATCCAACAGTCGCTTTCATCTCACCAGATGGTAAGGCTTTGTCTGTGAATACAGGTGCAATGGATAAGGACGAACTCATGGAGGCTGCTAAGATTGCTGCTGGTGAGAGCGTAAGTTTTGAGGAACTGTACAACAAGTATAAGGCTGATAACAACGACCTTGATGTTCAGCAGCAGCTCCTCCTCAAGGCACCGTCTTTCTTGCAGGCGCAGGAAGGTATGGAGGCTGACAAGTGGGTGACACGTTTACAGAAGCTCTATAAGAACTATGTGGCTGCGAAGGCACCTTTGAAACTTATCAATGAAAATGATTATCGTATCATTCTGATGTTGGAGGGGGACGAGGATAAGGAGCATAAGCAGTACATGATAGACCTCATTAACGACCATCTTGATGACTGGACGAAGACTGTTGGCAAGGCACCAGCTTACTACATTGTTGAGGCTAATGACATTTTTGCCGAGGATATGGCAAAGGATGGAAACGTTAAGTACAAGGACTATGTGGAGAAGGTCAAGAACCAGTATGCAAAGGCATACGAGGTGGTGGGGTTGACAGGTATTACTCCATACGAGAAGTCTAAGCTCTACTTTGATGCTCTCTTCAACTTGTATAAGAACAAGGATGTGAATGGTTATGTGAAAGCTATGGAAACCTATTTCGGCAAGATGGAGAACAACCTCCGTTCAGCTGACTATGGTAAGGCTGCACAGAATCTCTATATGGCAGCAGGCAAGAGTTTGAAGGCTAAGGACCATGAGGTAGCCATCAAGTGGGCAGAGAAGGCTTTGGCACAGGAAGACGCTGTGATGGACCGCGTGAACTATATGGTAATGATTGGCGACTCTTATCGTGAGTTGAAGAACTATGCTAAGTCACGTGAATACTACAACCAGGCTTTTGCTGAGACACTTCGTCTGGAGAATATGGAGATGCCACAGGCTATGTTGCAGGGTGCAATCAAGCAGAAGCTCTCTACACTCGAACTCCTTGAAAAGTAAAGAATGACTATGTTCAAGAATATTATGAAATGCCTATCGAGCATGCCTGTGGCACTGCTCATAGGCTTTTTGTTTTTTCCCCTTAGTCCTGCCAATGCGCAGATGAAAGGACTTAAGAAGGGAAAACTGGCAAATGGGCTTACTTATTATATCTATAATGATGGCTCTGTAACGGGTGAGGCACAGTATTATCTCTACCAGAATGTAGGTGCTATCTTGGAGAATGACGAGGAAAAGGGACTGGCGCACGTGCTTGAGCACTTAGCTTTCAACACGACAGACCACTTCCCTAATGGTGTGATGAATTTCCTTCGTAGCCATAACCTCAATGACTTTGAAGCCTTCACGGGTGTCGATGATACTCGTTATGCTGTACATAATGTGCCAACAGATGATGCGAAGCTCAATGAGAATATGCTTTGGGTGCTCCGTGACTGGTGTCACGGTATCAAGATGACTGCTAATGACATTGAGAAGGAACGTGGTATTATCCTTGAAGAGTGGCGCCATCGTTCGGGTGTAGACCGTCGCCTGACGGATGCCATCGCACCTGTTGTCTATAACAATGCAGGTTATGCTACCCATAACGTGATTGGTTCACAGAAGATTCTGGAGACTTTCCAGCAGAAGCAGGTAAAGCAGTTCTACGACAAGTGGTATCGTCCTAATATGCAGTTTATTGCTGTTATTGGTGATGTGGATGTTGACCTGATGGAGAAGAATATCCAAACGGTATTTAAGACATTGCCAGCGAAGCTGGTCCCAGTTGTCGGTCCACAAGCAAGATCGATTCCTGACAATCCAACACCACTCTATATGCGTTTTATTGACTCAGAGAACAAGAGTGCTTCTTTTGGTCTTTACCAACGCTATGAGGTAAAGGGCAATGCGCCTGAAGAGGACCGTGTGCGTCAGTTTATCTTTACTAAGTTCTTCAATACATTAGCTCCAAAGCGTTTTGTGATGTTGAAGAATGCTGATAAAGAGAGTTATATTGCAGCTGAGGTAAGTCTCTCTCCACTGGTAAGAAATTATTATCAGATGGCGTGGGATATGGTTCCATATAAAGGTAATGAGCAGAAGGCACTTCAGCAGTTGTTAGCAGTGCGTGATAACCTGCGCAATCAGGGCTTTACAGCAGCTGAGTTTAATGCAGAGAAGGAGAAGATGTATATTGGAATGAAGGATGTATTGGAGGCGCAGGGATTAGGTACGCCAGACAATGCCTTGATGCTTTTCCGTCAGAACTTCCTTTATGATATTCCTGTACAGGACTTCCGTGGTCAGATCAACCGTAACCTTGAGACCTTAGTTGAGCTGGAGGTAGAGGATATGAATGCTTGGATGAAGTCCTTGCTTAATGACAACAACCTCGCTTTTGTTACCTATTCTAAGTCACAGGCTGAGATGAATATCACCGAGAATGACCTTATGGAAGCCTTGAAGGCTAAGAGTTCATTCAGCGACATGGCTCGTGCAGACGATATGAAGCCTGTCAGTCAGTTGATTGACTTCCCTCTGACTGGTGGTAAGATTGTCTCTGAGAAGCAGTTGAAGACTTTGCAGGCAAAGGAGTGGATTCTCTCTAATGGTGCAAAAGTGCTTTATCGGAATGTACCAGAATTGAACGGTCAGTTCCTCTTTGCAGGTTCTGCAGAAGGTGGTAAGTCAATCGTTCCTGCACAGGACATTGCTAACTATACTGCAATGCGTTCGCTTTTGATGCAGTCTGGAGTATATAACTACAATAGAAATCAGTTAGCACAGTGGTTGCAGGGCAAGAATATCAATCTCTCCCTCTCATTGGAAGACTATAGTGATGGTGTGGGTGGTAATGCGCCTGTTGACAATGCTGACGATTTCTTCAGCTATCTGTACTTGATTTTGTCACGTCAGAACTTCTTAAAGTCAGCCTTTGACAAGTATGTTCAGCGCAACCTCTATGTCTACGAGAATCGTGCTACGACAGGTATGGCAGCAGTACAGGATTCTATCCAGCAGTTGCTTTATCCAGCCAGTGCAATGAATCCACGTCAGGATGAGGCTTTCTTCAAGTCTGTTCAGTACGACAAGTTGCAGGAACAGTTCCAAGCACATCTTGGAAATGCCTCACGTTTCACCTATTGCCTTATTGGTGATATACCTGAAGCAAAGGCGAAAGAGTTGATTCTCCGCTATATCGGTTCACTCAAGGGAGAAGGCAAGCCAATGAAGACTGCTATTCAGCCAATGGACTTCTCGTCATCTACGCCTGTTATCAAGCGCACTTTCGAGACGGAGACAGAAGGCGGTATGGCTGAGATTGAGATATCTTTTGCTAACAAGCAGAAACTCTCCGACCGTGAGCAGGCTGCTTTGGAGGTGATGCGTGGAATCTTGGAGCGTCGTTATTTTGACGTGTTGCGTGAAAAGGAACACCTAACCTATACGGTAGGTGTACAGAGTAACTATACTTCACAGCCAGTAGCAGGCGAGAGTCTTAATATCCATCTTTCTACAGCGAAAGAGAATGCTGACAAGGCGGTTAGCCTTGTTTATAGTATTCTTGAGGACGTTAAGGCTGGTCGTTTCACCGCTGATGAGTTCAAGGCTGTGATGGTACCACTTGCAGTTGATGAGGAGCAGACAAGTGTAGCCTCTCAGTCTAACAGCGACCCATCAGTGTGGATGGCATTGTTGAACATCTATGCTGAGACTGGTAATGAGCAGTCACCAAATGACAATGCAGCTTCTGCGCCAATCTTCAAGACCCTTACAGCGCAGGATATAACTGCAGTAGCCATGAAGGTTATGATGAATGCCAAGCAGCGTGAGATTATCGTGAAGCCTGCTGCACAGGAAGGCAAGCATACTTTTAAGTAAGTCTTAAAGGGAAAATAAGTATATAAAACAGGGATGCTCAACCAGAGCATCCCTGTTTTTGTTTTTGATATTGGATAAAACGGCTCAATCGCCGAAAAGAGCCTTGTTGGCTGCATTCATTGTTATGACTATCAAGTTCCTCTTCTATCCATTTTCTATCGAAGTGTTGAAGCCCAGCACAGGTGGTGCTGATGGTGAACACCAATGGTGCTGACCGTTAATACCATGCTATATGGTCCTGAGTGGGGTGGAAGGGAGAGGTTTTTAATAATTCTCCTTATACTTATCCGTCTCAATATAGATGTAAATCTTATATTCTGGGAAAGCGGCACGCATATTCTTTTCGATGTCGTTAACCAGTTGAGATGCTTGTGCTTCGTATTCGTTCTTGACGTCAATCTTTGCAGTGACAAGGATGTCGTTAGGACCGAGGTGGATAGTCTTGACGTTGATGAGGCGGTCGATTTCTGTTCTGTTGAACACCTCCTTGATACGTGATAGGTCCTTTTGTGTAACACTCTCACCAATAAGCAAACTATAGAATTCACGTGCCAAGAAGAGAGCTGCAGCACAGAGGAGTACACCAATCAGTACACCCGAAAAGGCATCATAGAAAGGATTACCCGTGAAATGGGTAAGAAGCGTACCACCTAAAGCTATCAGCAGACCGATTACTGCACAACTGTCTTCGGCGAAGATGATAAGGATTTCGCTATGACGGCTCTCCCGCAGGAAGCGATAAAGTGATAGGTTGTCCTTGTTCAATTCCTTTATTTCCTTGAAGGCAATGCGAAGGCTGCCTAACTCCACTAAGAGTCCAAAGACGAGAATACCGATGATGAGCCACGTGTTCTCCACGCCGTGTTCTGGGTGAAACAACTTCTCTGTTGCCTCCATGATACCCAATGCACCACCGGCAAAGAACAACATCATTGCAACAACCAAGCTATAGAAATACTTAGCACGAGCCTGTCCGAACGGATGCTGCTCCGTTGCCTTTGCTGTTGACTGGCGGTTGCCTACCAATAGCAGTATCTGATTGCCACAATCCACAACACTATGGATTGATTCATTCAACATAGCAGCTGAGCCAGACACTGCAAAACCAACAAACTTTGAAATCGCAACCAAGATGTTTGCACCTAAGGCAGCGATAACACTCATCATTCCTCCACTGTTCTTTTCCTTTTCCATATCCTGTTTTAATCTTTTCGATACTGGTATATAACTACCAGATGTACTGTGTAACGTACTTACTACTTTCTTGTTTGTTATTTTTATTTAGTGTTGTCACCACTTCTTCAATGCGGGTGGGACGTCCTTCCTTATCATATTCCGTTGTCAGTTGCGACTTGAAAGCGAAGTCTTTATCTTTTGAACTAAAGCTATAGCTGCTAATATCTCCTTTCGGAATAACACCCATATAACCCAAGGTGATGAAGGGGATGGGTATTCTTATACCACTACCAAACATCCAAAAGTAATAGAGGTTATGGTGGCTCGTTTTCTCTCCAGTATCTCTGTAAGTGATATTTAATGATTTATCAGGTAATATCTTCTCTCCCTTCCATTGGAGGATGTTGGTTTGTCTCCCACAGAGTGTGTTAGGTGTGTCACGACAAACGAGCCTTCGCTTATTATCGTAGGTGTATGTATAATAGCCGGGAGTGTTATTCGCTTCTATGATAAGTCCGTTCTTAACTATGTAATAGCCATCGAGGAGTTCGTCTAACTGGTCTTTAATATGTGTCTTATGAATGTGAATGGTGTCACCAGTGTAGGAATAAGTGTAATCCTGCAAGCTGTCTGTACCCACACGCTCTATGATGAGCTGCCCTTTTTGGTTACAATAATAGGTGATAGTGTCCTTACTCCTCTCCGCTTTCGATGTTACGTCTTTGATAATTGTCAGGTAACGATGCAGTTGTTCTCCGTGATAAGTTATCTCTTCGGCTATTCCAGAAGGAACAAACGAACATGAGAAAAACAAACTAACACCAATGATAGTCAGTAAGAATAGTCTGATATTCTTATATGAGTGTTTCTTCATTTGTTCTTGAATGTTATAGAGTTTGTTCATGTATGCGGAGTTCTGTAATGTTGAATAGGAGATAGTGGGTAAAAGTAAGTGACACATACTTCTCTTTCAGAGAGCAAAACGAGCTTGTTCAAGTCTTATCCTTCGTACAGTTAGCCTTACTTCTTAGCAGCCTTCTGCGCCTCTTTTACCATTTTCAGACGTTCCTCATAGATGGGGTGCCACTTGTTGATCATTGCCTGAAGGTCCTTGCTTCGCTGCTCCAGTTCACGGTATTCATCCGTGTCTGTTTCGTGATTCTGGCTTTTTATTAGCATCTCTTGCAGCATTAGTTTCTGCTGTTCGTCAGCCTTCTGAAGCTGTGTGCCAAGCTTTTCAAGGTTCTCCATGAATGCCAGTGCACGGTCAATATGATTTTCTTTTTCCATCTTTTTCCTGTTTTCTAAGTGTCTTTTTCTGTGTACAAAGTTACGGAAAAAGTTCAGTATGACTACTGATTCCAAATTATTTTCACGAAGAAAAGAATTTCTTTTCATGAAAAAAAATATTTTTCTTCACGTAAATAAATATTTCTTTTCATGAAAATAATTCGCAATGGGTTGTTTTCTTCGGAAACTTCGTGCGTAAGACGGGATTTTATAGTATCTTTGCAAGTAGATAAAAGAACACATTTCAGATGGAAAAGAAGAAACAGATAGATTGCTTTCTGCCGTATAGTACAGCTGCAATGATGCAGTCGCTCGCTGCACAGTTGTACGAGGACGGCGTGGTGAACGATATATATATGTTAGCTGCTGATGTTCTACCTACTGAAGCACTGCCTCAGTACGCTCGTCAGCTACAGGCAGGCGGTTTGCTTTCTCTGGCAACTATGCGCCTTATAGCTACAACAGCAACGAGTGATTATGCCCTGCTTTACTTGAAGCAAGGTCCTGTCACGCTGGGCTATCATGCACTTGAGCGTATGCTGCAGGTGGCTGAGGAAACCGATGCAGCAATGGTTTATGCTGACCATTACTCAGTGGAAGCGGGCAAGACCGTGAAGCATCCTGTTACTGCCTATCAGTTGGGTAGCATCCGTGATGACTTTGATTTCGGTTCTGTAGTACTTCTCAAGACTGCGTATTTGAAGGAGTATGCTACAAGAAAAGTGGCAAAGGATTATCAGTTTGCAGGTTGGTACAATCTTCGTCTCTTCCTGAGCCGTAAGGGGGAACTCTTCCATCTGAATGAATACCTTTATACAGAGGAAGAGGATGACCTACGTGCCAGCGGTGAGAAGCAGTTTGACTACGTGAACCCACGCAATCGTGAGGTGCAGATAGAGATGGAACAGGCGGCTACAGCACACCTCGCTGCAATTAACGCCTTGGTCGATACCATGCTGTATGCACAGCCAGACTTCTCTGGTGAGGATTTCCCAGTGGAGGCTTCGGTGGTGATTCCAGTCTTCAATCGTGAGAAGACAGTGCGTGATGCGGTGGTTTCAGCTCTCTCACAGAAGACAGACTTCCCTTTTAACGTAATCGTTGTTGACAATCATTCAACAGACGGTACGACGGAGATTCTCTCTTCCTTGGCTGCAGATGAGCGTCTTGTGCATCTTATTCCTACACGTACAGACCTCGGTATAGGTGGCTGTTGGAATTATGCTATCAATGATGCGCATTGCGGTCGCTTTGCAGTTCAGTTGGATAGTGATGACCTTTATTCCTCAGAGAATACCTTGCAGACAATTGTCAACGCTTTCCACGAGCAGAAGGCTGCAATGATTGTAGGCTCTTATCGTATGTGTGATTTCGATCTTAATACTCTTCCACCGGGCTTGATCAGTCATAATGAGTGGACAGAGGATAATGGTTGCAACAATGCCCTGCGTATCAACGGACTCGGTGCACCACGTGCTTTCTTCACTCCTTTGGTTCGTCAGCATCAATTCCCTAACACAAGTTATGGCGAAGACTATGCTGTGGGCTTGGCTTTCAGCCGTCGTTTCCGTATCGGGCGAATCTATGATGAACTTTATCTCTGTCGTCGTTGGGGTGGAAATAGTGATGCCGTATTGAGCATTGATAAGGTAAATGCCAACAATCACTATAAAGATCAGCTGCGTACTGTTGAGATTCTGGCACGTCAGAAGCAAAACCAAGAAAGAGAGAAAGGGCTGACTGATTTTTTTCATAAGCAGCTGAACCAATGGCAAGACGTTGCAAAACGTTTTGAAGAGTTGAAAGGTGTGCAGACGCGTGAGGTGGGTTCAGCCCTTGCGCAATCCAATCCTGCACGCTTGGTGAGCACTGGAGCGAAGATAGATAAGGCCACATTGGCTAAGCGTCCTTGCTTCCTTTGTGAAAAGAATCGCCCGGGAGAGCAGATAGTACTGCCTTTTGGAAAAGGTTTTGATATTCTTGTCAATCCTTTCCCGATCCTTCCTGTTCATTTCACAATCCCTTCTTGCCATCATCAACTTCAGGCAATAGCAGAGAATTACGTACAGATACATCGTTTGCTAAGGGCTTATCCACAGCTGATGGTTTTCTATAATGGTCCGAAGTGTGGTGCCAGTGCACCCGACCATTTGCACTTTCAGGCAGGAACAAGTGGGATGCTCCCTTTACAGCGTGACTGGCAGCGATTCCGTGAGACATCTGTTCCGCTCATGAAACTGAATGATGCGGAGGGAATCTATGAGATAAAAGACTATATCTGTCCGGCTTTAGCCATCGTGAGTCATACTGAGAAGAACGATGTAGAGTTGTTCAACTATTTATACGAAGCATTGCCTTTGAAGGGAGATGAGACAGAACCGATGATGAATATCGTTGCTTGGCGCAGCGAGGAAGGCTTTGTCTCGATTGTGTTCCCACGTGAGAAGCATCGTCCTGATTGCTATTCGGCTGCAGGAGAGGCACAGTGTCTTGTCAGTCCGGGCAGCTTGGATATGGCAGGTTTGCTGATATTGCCCCGTCAGAGCGACTTTGAAGGGATGACAGCGGAGCGTGCTGAGGCTGTTTTACGTGAGGTGTCGCTGTCGAATGAAGCGATGGGTGAAGTCGTAAAGCGGATTCGCAATAGGACGGTTGACCTTGTCTTCGATGAATGGAGACAGGAACCTGTGGTTTCCGTGGGTATTGTCAGCGGTGATGAAATACATTTCCAACTGAATGGTACTTATACGATCGGGAACAGAGAGGTGACTGGTCAGCAGACTGTAAAGCTCAAGGACGGGCGAATTCTGTGGGATTCCGCAGTCTATCCAGAGCTTTGCTTTACGCCACAAGATGATAACATATCCTTCACTTTGGACGATGTCACCATCGGAGTAGACTTCCATTGGGAACGTAAGGAAGCACAGACCTTCCTTGGTAAGCTGCGGTTTGTCGTTGACGGTGTTAAGCTCTGGGCTATTAATGAACTGCCTGTAGAACGTTATTTGGCAAGTGTTATCTCAAGTGAGATGAGTGCTACATCTTCATTGGAGCTTCTGAAGGCACACGCAGTCATCTCTCGAAGTTGGCTGTTGGTACAGATGAGAAGACGAAAAGGCATTGAAATGGGCGTTCAGGCGGCTTCTGCACCAGTAAAGGTGTCGGATGAAGAGGGTGTAGTTTGGTACGATAGCGATGCTCATACGCTGTTTGATGTCTGTGCAGACGACCATTGTCAACGCTATCAGGGCATTACAAAGGCGACAAGTCCACATGTCGAGGAGGCTATCAAGGCAACACGTGGTCAGTTACTGATGAATGGTAAGGAAATATGTGATGCCCGTTTCAGTAAGTGCTGCGGTGGTGTTTCAGAGGAATACGAGTACTGTTGGGACAATAACCATAAGCCTTATCTACTCTCGGTAGTGGATAATGCACCTTTGGGGACGCCCCCTACGATTGACCTCACTCGTGAGGAGGTGGCGAGGGAGTGGATACTGTCGTCGCCAGAGGCGTTTTGTAATACAAAGGATGCGACAGTCTTGGGGCAGGTACTCAACAACTACGATCAAGAGACACAGGATTTTTATCGTTGGACAACAGGCTTCACGCAAGCAGAACTTGCCGATTTGATTCGACGCAAGAGTGGTCTTGACTTTGGAGAGATTGTTGACCTCCAGCCTTTGGAACGTGGTAAGAGTGGTCGTATCACCCGTTTGAAGATTGTCGGAACAAAACTTACTCGTATTATTGGCAAGGAGTTAGAGATAAGACGCACGTTGAGCGAGAGCCATCTTTATAGCTCTGCCTTCGTTGTAGAACGTGGTGAGATGGTGAATGACGTCCCGCAGCACTTTCGTCTTGTGGGTGCAGGGTGGGGACATGGCGTAGGGCTGTGTCAGATTGGTGCTGCTGTGATGGGCGAGAAAGGCTATAAGTATGACGAAATACTCCATCATTATTACCAGACAGCAGTGATAGAAGCGCAATATAAATAATGTTATAGAATGATGCTTGAAGAGCAGAAGATACGCAATGGGATTCCAATAGTGAGTCGATGGCGCAGCCATTGGCTCTGGCTTCCTACGCTTTATCTGACACGAGGGCTTCCTTATGTCATTCTGTTGATGACTTCACTGGTCTATTTCAACAGGATGGGCCTGTCGAATGGTGCTATAACGCTGACCAGCTCGTGGTTTCTTCTGCCTTTTATTCTCCGTCCTCTGTTGGGAAGAATCGTTGTCGGCTATGGTGGGAAGCACTTCTGGATAGTTCTGACAGAGTTTGTCATGGCACTGAGTCTTGCCGGCTTAGCACTGTCTTCACCGTCAGTAAACTGGTTTGAGTGGACAGTTCTTTTCCTGATGACTATAGCTATGGTGGCTGCATTGCATGACGTGGGTATTGAAAGGCTCTATAAACGGGAAACGGCGTTGCGTCATCGTTCGGCTTTCTTTGGTACTCGGGCAGTCTTTTATCTGTTTTCTATCATTGTCGGAATGGCTCTTCCCGTAACGATTGCCGGTAATCTGGAGGTAATTAACAGGACTGTGCAGCCCTCATGGGCGGCTATCTTCTGGATTTTGTCAGCTCTGACAGCTTGTCTGATGGTGTTCCATGCTGTGGTACTTCCCAAAGACGGTTTCCATGTTGACCTTCCGATATGGAGTGGTGTGACACGTCAATGGTGGCATGATGTCAAGGCTGCCTTTGTGCGTCGTCCTCATTATGTGGCAAATCTCTGCTTCCTTTTCTGCTTTCTGATACCCGAAGGGATGTTTTTCAGAATAGCTCCACTCTTCCTGATTGACCCCGGAAGTAATGGAGGGCTGGCTCTTTCGCCACAGGAGTTAGGGCTGGTATTAGGCACAGTCGGTACGTTTGCGCTGATAGCAGGCTGTGCTTTAGGGACAAGATTGGTGCGTCGAGATGGCTTGAAACGTTGGACGTGGCTCTTTGTCGCAGCCTTGACCTTGCCGAAGTTCCTTTTCGTCTATCTCAGTTATTATTTTGTTTCCACCCTGTCTGTCATCAATATCTGTATGCTTGTAGAACAGGTCGGGGCAGGACTTGGACTGACCCTTTATGTAGTATGGCTTACGTATTGTACGAAAGGTAAACATTCCACATTCACCTATTCTATCGGTACAGCGATAACAGCCTTCTCGGTGGTTATGTCGGGATGGTTCACAGGCTTCCTGCAGGAGTATGTTGGTTATCGTCACTTCTTCCTTCTTGTGGCATTTCTGGGCGTTATAAGTCTTTTTGTAACCTACTTTATTCCTGTTTCAGATGAAATAGGGAGGCGCAGCAAGGAGGTCTGATTCTGTAGGGTAAAACAGTATTGTGGTTTTGTTTTCAGCCGTTAACCTTTTTAAAAAAGTTATGCTTTTATTTGTGTCTCACGAAAAATGTTGTACTTTCGCAGATGGAAAGTTATAAAAAACAGTAAATCAGATGAAGATTAAGTATTTTTTAATGGCAGCTGTTGTCGCTTTGATGACAGCCTGCGGTACAGCTTCAAAGGTTCCTTTGACAAATCGTACGCATCGTATCAGTGTTTCTGATGCGCAGCTTCTCAGTCTCAGTAATCAGGAATATACAAAGTTCATGGCATCAGCAAGGAAGTCTGCCGATGCGAAGAATACGGCTATGGTTCAGCGTGTAGGGCGCAATCTTGCCAATGCTGTGGAGACTTACTTGCGCAATAATGGTTACGCCAACGAGATAAATAACTTCAAGTGGGAGTTTAATCTTGTCCAGGACAAGCAGGCTAACGCCTTCTGTATGCCTGGCGGTAAGATTGTTGTTTACGAAGGTTTGCTCCCTTATACACAGAATGAGGCGAGTCTTGCAATTGTATTGGGACATGAGATAGCCCATGCTGTGGCTAAGCACAGTGCCGAGCAGCTGACGAAGAAGATGAATCAGCAGATGGGAACCAGTATCTTAGGTACGGTGTTGAACTCTGCTGTTGGTAGTGGAGTGGGCGATCTTGCTTCGCAGGTGGCTGGCGGATACTTCTCTTTCCGTAACTTGAAGTATAGTCGTGATAATGAGAGTGAGGCTGATTACATGGGACTTATCTTTGCAGCAATGGCAGGATATGATCCGGCGAATGCCGTAACCTTTTGGCAGCGAATGGCGTCAGCGTCCAGCGGCAGTCGTTCAGAAGTGCTTAGCGACCACCCATCTGATGAGCGTCGTATCCAGAACATCAAGAACTGGCTGCCAGAAGCTGAGAAGTATTATCGCGGTGGCAGTTCTAATCGTGTGGCAAAGACAAGTTCTTCACAGTCATCACAGACACTTCATATAAGTGGCTCTAAGTCTTCTAACCGCTCAAATAAGCGTCGTTGAGACGGCAGTTCTTAAACATGGATACTCTTACGGCTGTCTGCTGTTCTTCTTGCAAGAAAGCAGATGGTCGTAAGCAGTTTATATTCTCTTTTATGTCAAGCGTATTGATGTCTTGTTGGTAAGTGCTTTCCTGTCAGCAGGTTGTCTACTTATAGAATATAAAAGAGTAGTGCCGTTCTATAAATTTTTCATTTTCAATCGATGTGTTGTTGACTAACACGGATGGTGTCGTTGACTAACACGTATGGTGTTGTTGGTAAGCACCAATGGTGCTGAGGCCTAAACACAATGCAATATGTTGCTGGGATGCAAGGAACTTGTTGTCAGAAAAGGGCTGTACTGCCAAAAGCAAACAAACCATATTGGGTTAAGGGGCTTACTTCTTCAAAGATAATAGGATGTTATCCGTTTTTTTAAAATCCGCATTAGGTGTATATGCTATTTAAGTTTTATCGGACGGTAATGACAAAAATGGTTTCTTCAAAACGTTTATCAAGCCTTGGTATGTCCCTTCGTTATACGGGGGTGATACCTGTAGATTAATTGGTTGCAGATAGTCGGCAAACAGGATTGCATGCTAAGAGTCTGAGACGGAACATGAATGAAAGGACTTTTGAAAGGCGGATGATGCCTGTTTTTATCCAAAATTGGTTCATTGGAAAAACTCACTGTTCCAAAATGTTGAGAAAGCCTATTGGGTTAACAGGAGATAAAAGCACTTTTTGTAATAATAGAATCAATCGTAGAAAGTTACAAATGCTTACAGAGTCTGTCTGTAGGGATGAATTGTGAAGAACATAGGAAATCCTTGTTCTTTGATTCTTTTTCCTTTAAAATATTTGATATAATCATCATTTATTACTATCTTTACAAGCGAAATCAAACCTTTAAAACTATGATTGATTATCTGATACAAAACTTGTGGTTGTCATGGCTGTTGGTGGGGCTTGTTTGTCTGATATTGGAGATGATGAACGGAGATTTCTACATCATGTGCTTTGCTATTGGCAGTTTCTGTGCTTCACTTGCTTCCGGGTTCACGGATAGTGTTGTTGTTCAGGTACTTGTTTTTGTTGTCTTCACAGTGCTGAGTATTTTCCTGGTTCGTCCGATAGCACTTAAGTATCTTCATAAAGGTGCAGACAACAGGTTGAGTAATGCGGATGCGTTGATTGGGCGTGAGGGAAAGGTTACAGATACCATTGAAGCTGGTGGATACGGCAGAGTAAAGATTGACGGCGATTCATGGAAGGCAAAGTCGGTCGATGGTGCAGAAATAGTGCAGGGAGTTGCTGTCCGTATCTTACGGCTTGACTCTATCATAGCAACGGTTGAGCGTTGTTGAAAACAGTCAGATAATAAAAACAAATAATAATCTCCAGTTCCTCTCTTCTTGAATAGAGTGATATACTGAAGGAGGATTCAAAAACTTTAATGCTTATGGATATTTTAGCTTATGTGCTGATTGCAGTTGTCGTGTTGGCACTGGTCTTTGCCAAGATGGCTATCGTGATTATCTCACAGAGTGAGACGAAAATCATCGAACGTCTTGGTAAGTATTATGCAACTCTTCAGCCGGGTATCAACATCATTATTCCTTTCATTGATCATGCAAAGGATATTGTTGCGATGCGTGCAGGACGTTACACATATACCAACTCTATCGACTTGCGTGAACAGGTGTACGACTTCGATCGTCAGAATGTTATTACAAAAGATAACATCCAGATGCAGATCAACGCACTGCTCTATTTCCAGATTATTGATCCGTTCAAGGCTGTCTATGAAATCAATAACCTTCCGAATGCAATTGAGAAGCTGACACAGACGACGCTTCGTAACATCATCGGTGAGATGGAACTTGACCAGACACTGACTTCGCGTGATACGATTAATACTAAGCTGCGTGCAGTGCTTGATGATGCAACGAACAAGTGGGGTATCAAGGTGAACCGTGTAGAGCTTCAGGATATTACTCCTCCAGCAAGTGTTTCACAGGCAATGGAGAAACAGATGCAGGCTGAACGTAACAAGCGTGCTGCCATTCTTACCAGTGAAGGTGAGAAACAATCGGCTATTCTCCAGTCAGAGGGTGAGAAGGAAGCTGCCATCAACCGCGCTGAAGCTAAGAAACAGCAGCAGATTCTTATTGCGGAAGGAGAGGCACAGGCTCGTATCCGCAAGGCAGAAGCTGAGGCTATCGCCATTCAGAAGATTACAGATGCAGTCGGACAGAGTACGAATCCGGCTAACTATCTCATTGCACAGAAGTATATTCAGATGCTTTCAGAACTTGCGCAGAATAACAACCAGAAGACTGTTTACCTCCCGTTTGAGGCAAGCAATCTCATGGGTTCTATCGGTGGTATTAAGGATATGTTTAAGCAATAATGAGAGTTCTACCCCTGTTCTTCCTTTAAGCAGGAAGGAACTGATGGAATTATGTCAGGGATTGGGAGCGTAGGATTCTGGAACTACTTGGGAAATTTTCTCTTTTGGTAGTTCGGGCTTATAGCAAAACTTTTGCTTTATGAGTTACTTCTGTTTTGAACTGTAAATACAAACAATAAAGTGGTTTGCTGCTCCGTAAGGCTCTCTCGTTGTCGAGAAACTTACGGAGTGGGTCTTTAAAGAAATGAAAAATATTTGTATCTTTTGTGGTGCACGTCCTAACTTTATAAAGGTAGCACCAATCATCAGGGTAATCAACAGACTTTCTGAAGAGAACAGTCCTCGGAAACTGTCTTATTCATTGGTCTATGCAGGTAGTGCAGACGACCCGACACTCGAAGAAGAACTCTTTGATAACCTCTCTATCCACCGCCCGGATGTTTATCTTGGTGTCGAATGTGAGAACTTGAATGAGCTTACAGGACAGGTGATGTCCAAGTTTGAGAAGTATCTGCAGGAGAATCCATCTGATGTGGTCATCGTTGTTGACGACCTTGCTTCAACTATGGCTGCAGCTATTGTCACCAAGAAGCAGGCTGTCACGCTGGCTCATATTGCAGCAGGCACCCGTTCGTTCGATATTACGATGCCGAAGGAAATCAACCGGTTGGTTATAGATGGTCTTTCGGATATTCTCTTTACGGCTGGATTCAGCAATAACAGCATTGCCAACAAGGAGGGGGCAGAGTTGTCAAAGGTCTACATGGTGGGCAATATCCTCATTGATAACATCCGTTACGACCGTGAACGCATTGAGGGTGTAAGACTATCTGACATCGATGAGCTTGAAGGCTTGGCATTGAAGGAAGGTAATTATCTTGTCTTTACACTTAACCGTAAGGCATTACTTGCTAATCAGGAGAACCTTGAGAGAATGCTACATGTGTTGAGTGAGACGGCAGGTGATATGCCTGTCATTGCTCCCCTGCGTGATTCTGCGGTACAGGTTATTATGGCGCTCAGTTTGAAGAAGAACATCAAACTACATAACCTCCATATAGTCCAACCTCTTAGCTACCTTGAGTTTGCATATCTTACAGCACATGCCAAAGGTATCATAACCGACTCGGGAAATGTTGCAGAGGAAGCCACGTTCAATGGAGTTCCATGTATTACGCTCAACAGTTATACTGAACATATTGAGACTGTAAAGGTCGGGTCAAATGTTCTTGTAGGTGAAGATGCCGAGCTCCTCCGTTCTGCACTTACCGAAATGGTTTCGGGGACATGGAAGAAATGCGGTGTGCCCGAGCGTTGGGATGGTCGTTCTGCAGAACGTATTGTTCAGATACTGCTCGAATGTAATTAGTACATTGCATATACATTGAGTGCGTTCCGCTTTCTCAAAGCAAGGGTAGATAGTTCCCTTGTCCGCCATTAAGATGGTTTAAACGGATAAGTGAAGTGTCTGCCCTTGCTCTTTTATGTAAAATATGGAAGTTGTTTTTAGAGTATTGCCGTCCGATAAAACTTAAATAGCAAACTCTCCAATGAGGAATCTCTTTTAAACAGATAATATGCTGTTGTCTTTGGGGAAGTAAGCCTCCTAGGCAAGTATGGCTTGCTTGCTTTGATAGTATAACTCTTTTTATATCAACAAGTTAATCTCATATCAGCAGCATATTGCAACGTGTTCAGCCCTCAACATCATTTGTGTTTACCAACAATATAATATGTGATAGGCAACAATACATCGGTTGAAAACGGTAAGAAAAGTTCATGTTTTTCATTGTATATTATATAGTAAGACGCTAAAGGCTAACTGCTGCGTGAAATGTTCACCAGACAATACCGTTTTATAACGTGGAAATTTGAACTGTGGCGTAGAGGTATCCTTTGTTTTGAATTATGGGAGTTTGTAGTTCTAATTTAAGAGATTTGATTTAGAAGTATTCATAATTATGGAATTTGGAAATTGAATTCTGAATTATTTAGTACCTTTGCATTGGTATATAAAGGATTATAAGATTATGCATGGACATACAGACAACTATACTTTTTTGACACAAGGGCCGATTCATCGTGTCATAATCACAATGGCAATACCGACTATTATATCAATGCTTGTAACAGGACTGTACAATATTGCAGATACATTTTTTGTCGGTAAGATTGACACACAGGCAACAGCAGCGGTGGGCATTGTGTTCTCGCTGATGTTCTTTGTGCAGGCAATGGGTTTCTTCTTCGGGCATGGGTCAGGTAATTATATATCCCGTGAGCTGGGAGCACGTCAGCGTGACAATGCTGTAAAGATGGCTTCAACAGGCTTTTTCAGTTCATTCTTTTTAGGTCTGCTTATCCTTGTTCTTGGTGAAATGTTCCTTACACCGCTTTCGCTGATGCTTGGCAGTACTCCTACCATCCTCCCTTATACGGAAGACTATATGCAGATAATTCTCCTTGGTACACCGTTTCTGACGTCTTCGCTGACACTGAACGGGCAGATGCGTCTGCAAGGTAATGCCAGCTTCGCCATGTATGGAATCGTGACAGGTGCTGTGTTGAATGTTCTTCTCGACCCGTTTTTCATTTTTGTTTGCGATATGGGTGTTAGTGGAGCAGCATGGGCAACAGTTGTGGGGCAGATGGTATCGTTTGTAATACTCTTCCTGATGAGTCGACGGAAAGAGAATATTGCCATTCATTTCTGTGATTTTGCCCCCTCATGGCTTATTTGTAAGGAAATTTTTTATGGTGGAAGTCCATCGCTGATGCGGCAAGGGCTGGCTTGTGTAGCTACTATGTCATTGAATCTGGCAGCTGGTGTTTATGGCGATTCTGCTATTGCTGCGATGAGCATCGTCGGGCGAATAGCCATGCTTTCCTTTGCCGTTGTCATTGGGTTGGGGCAGGGCTTCCAGCCTGTCTGCGGTTTCTGTTATGGTGCCGGATTATATGATAGATTGAAGGAGGCCTATAAGTTTACGGTTGCCGTTGGAACAGCCTTTCTTATTATCCTTGCTGTTGTGGGGTGGATGATCAGCAGCTCGCTCATAGGTATCTTCCGTGATGACCCCGAAGTTATAGCCATCGGCGTTGTTGCACTGCGTTGGCAGCTCTGTGTTTTCCCACTCAATGCTTTTGTTCTGGCAAGTAATATGCTCGCACAAACCTGCCGTAAGCCGTGGCGGGCAAATATTCTTGCAGCAGCCCGACAAGGTCTGTTCTTTATTCCGCTCATCTTTATCCTCCCGTCTTACTTTGATTTGTTGGGAGTGGAGATGTGCCAGGCTGTCAGTGACGTTTTCTCTTTCATGCTCACAGTCCCTATCATTATTTACACATTTCGTGAATTTACCCGTGAAGCAGCTATGAAGAAAGAAGCCGTATGAGTACAATTTATATCAAGAACATGGTCTGTGATCGCTGCAAGATGGTTGTCTGTCAAACCTTGCAGCATGTGGGTTTACATCCGACAAAGATAGATTTAGGTGAGGTCGTTATTGAAGAAGAGCCCTCGCCACGCCAGCTTTCAACACTTCGTGCAGCCCTTGGACAGCTTGGTTTTGAACTCCTTGATGACCGGCGTCAACAAACTATTGATCTCGTAAAGTCTTCACTTATCAAACTTGTTCATTATCACGACAACCAAGTTACAACAAACCTCAGCGACTATCTTTCGTCAGAACTTCATCATGACTACAGTGCGCTGTCAAAACTCTTCTCAGAAGTTGAGGGCAAGACTGTTGAACGGTATTACATAGAACTGCGTATTGAACGGGTGAAAGAGCTTATCCGCTATGACGAACTGACCCTCACGCAGATAGCACATCGCATGAATTATTCTTCCGTAGCCTATCTTTCCAGCCAGTTCAAGTCTATGACAGGTATGACTCCTACTCAGTTCAAGGCAATGAAAAGCAGCCTACGCACGTCATTGGACAAACTTTAAGCAGTTGTTTTAGCTGTTCTTCCATGGTGTTGTGCTTACTTTGTATAATATCAAACAACCAATATTGTGATGTGTGATAAGTCGTCTTGTGGTTTGTTGAAGAACAATAGTCTTTATGTTTTAAACTATAAAAGAAGGAAAAGGTAGAAGATGAGAGAAGGGGGACAAGGTGGCTGTTATGTTTGTTAAGTGGTTGTGTTTTGTCAAAATATTTCTTCTTTCAATATCTTTAAGATGGTGAATAGCACTCCAATTAAGCCCAAATCGAGTTTCAAAAGGTGCTTAATTGAAGTCTAACTAAGGCTTAATTGAAGCTCTATTAAGCACCTTTTCTTGTGCGGTTTTATAATAGTCTGATTGTCTGATGATTATAATCATTGGTGCAAATTCCTTTTTCTTCTGTTTTAGAGCAGGAAATGCAGTTTGTTATGTAAAGATATTTCAGGATGATAGGTTGCGCATATTGGGACTGTGTTGATGCAATGTTCATACATTTTTGAGGGTGATAGCCTCTTGAAGTGTTACAAGAGGTATGCCTTCTGGAGGGTATTATCGGCTTATAGGTCTGCATTGTTTCAGCCAAGATTTAAAATGAGATAAAAGAATATCACAACCTCAATAAAGTGAGGTTGTGATATAAGTCTGTCTTGGACTGTTCGGACTATTCTTGTCCGTTGGCTCCAGCAGATGAGCATTCAGCAGATGTGTGAGGATTCTTCGGCGGAAACTCGTCCGACTTTTGTATCCCGTTGCCTCCATCATGTTGAGTATTGACTTTGGAGTCAGGCACAGTTTAAGTATTTTCTCAGCACGTTCAATCTCCTCTTTGGGCAGAGTAGGGCAATTCCGTTCTAAAGAGGAAGAGCGCTTGGAAGTATAGGAATACTCTCCTACCGGCTCTGCAAGCATGTATGGATCTTCATAGGTCATAGGGCGATAAAGCACACACTTGAACTGATTGCCTGATTCATCATTGATGAACTCAATCTTCGGATATTCATTCATCGCACGGATGATACCCGAACCTAATCCACGATAAAGCATTGTCTTTGCACAGAAACTTGCCATCAGTCGGTTGCGGATAAAGCTATTGCCCAATTTAATATCATCCACATCCATACCCCCCGGCAGCTTACCTGGTGAGATGATCTCCACCCGATTGTCAAAGATGAGCAGTCGGATAGCCGCAGGTTTCAGATAATCACGGTGTACAAGTGCATTCTGCAACACCTCTTCCAATGCAATCTCAGATATTTCCAAATGCCCGACAGAATTAAAGTTCTGCCCATCCTGCAGCGCATGAAGGTTGCTTTTGAGGAAAGACATACCTTCGGAAAAGAGCCTCGGGATAGTGCCGTCAATATCCCTGCTATCTCTGTAGTTCGTGCTTCCAATGCTGTTGCCATAGAATGAAACAGCCTTGATGACCATCTCTGGGCGGAACATCTGCGGCATATTGCCAAAGTACAGAAGCCCGGCTAAGGTCAACCTGCCGTCTGCTGTGGTTATTTGCATGTTACGCATCATTTTTTCAAAGGGAATGTTAAAGTCGGAAGCCTTCTTGTTGAATACTTCCATGAGAAACTTGTCAACTAACCATTTGTCAAGATCCATGATACTTGTATTCTTCACTCCCTCTTCATCGGGGTGATAGGTCCCCGACTCATAGAAAAGTTCCAGCAGTTCGTTGTTCTCTGTTATTCGTCGTTTATCTGCTCCTTGCTTCACGAAAATGTTGCCGCTGATGTCTTTATAAGGCTTGCTTATGCCCTCCTTGACATGAATAACGAGTAACTTCTTGCCGTCAATTGCCACGGTTTCACTCTCAACATAAAGCGTTGGGCGGATGTTCTCGTTAGCGGTATTACCTACTTGGCTGCTAATCTTTTGTATCTCTTCATAGCTGAGCCCCTTTATATTGCCGGTTTTGTCCTCTACACCAAAGATGAGATAGCCACCCTTGCTGTTGGCTAATGCCACAATCTCATCAGCAATGGCTATGTCTTTACTGAAGTGTTCTTTGAATTCAACGCGGCTGTTTTCTCCTAATGAGATAATTGTTTTTAATTCTTCAGCTTCCATTGGTTGACTGTTTGTAAGTTGTTGTTAGTTTGTTTGGCGACTTCTTTTTGGTTAAGTAGCTCTGTATACTTGACCACAAAGGTATATGTAATTACGTGATTTGGTTAAGTAATTCCTGCATTTAACAAATAATTAACATAAAATGTGCTTTTTGTGTGGTTACTTGACTAAAATTATGGTGTACTTTTGGTTAAGTATAGAGTGGATTTGGTTAAGTAAAGTGCATTCTTTGGATATGTAAGTTATAAAGATGAGAAGAGAAATTATAATCTTTATCCATGATTTCATAAGGTTTCTTATATAATATATGTGTAACTTTGCAGACAAAAAGGAGAATAATCTCAGAATAAGAATAATATTAATAGAAAGGAAAAGACTTATGAAGAAGAATGTTTTTGCCGTAAGTGGTATGAAGTGTGTACATTGTAAGGCTAATGTGGAGAATGCTTTAAAAGCGGTTGATGGAGTTCAGTCTGCTGAAGTTAATCTTGAGGATGCCAATGTAACGGTGGAGTATGATGAGAGTAAGGTTACCTCTTCTCATCTTAAGGATACTGTTGATAACTGTGGGCGTTATGAGATGAGTTTGTAATAGCTTATTTATATTTAGCCCCAAGAATATCTATCTATACTCTTTTGGTTGTAGGTTGATTTTCCTTCTTTTGCTGGAGAAAGTTGAATATAGTATCATTATGAAGAAGACTATTCCTATTATTGGCATGGCATGTTCGGCATGTTCAGCCAATGTAGAAAAGAAATTGAATGAACTTAAAGGTGTCAAAGCGGCATCAGTGTCGCTTCCTGGGCGTTCAGTTCTGATAGATTATGACCCTGATGCGGTTTCACTTGAACAGATGAAAGCAGAAATCAATGGGATTGGTTATGATCTGGTGATTGATAAGGAAACGTCGGTAGAGGAAATAGAAAAACGTGGATACACATTATTGAAGCGTAAAACCCTGTTGTCATGGCTGTTTGCAATAGCCGTGATGTGTGTGTCGATGCGATGGATAGACCTTGGTTCGCATGATATTGCCAATCAAGTATCTTTACTTATTGCATTGATGAATATGCTTTGTTGTGGTCGCCAGTTTTATGTGTCTTCATGGAAGCAGTTGCTTCATGGTGCTGCTAATATGGACACTTTGGTGGCATTGTCTACTGGCATCGCTTTCCTATTCAGTTCCTTTAATACGTTTTGGGGAGATGTTGCCTGGGCGAGTAGGGGGATAGTATGGCATACCTACTTTGATGCTGCAGTAATGATTATCACTTTTGTCTTGACGGGTCGCCTGCTGGAAGAGAAAGCCAAAGATGGTACGGCATCATCCATTCGCCAGATGATGGGGATGACGCCCAAGACTGCACACGTGGTTGATGACGGGAAAATAGAGGAAGTACCGCTCTCAACTATCGAAGTGGGTGATGTCTTGGAGGTTCGTCCAGGGGAGAAAGTACCCGTTGATGGTGAAGTTATATCGGCAGAAAGTTTCATGACAGCAGATGCAGCGTACGTTGACGAGAGTATGATTACAGGAGAACCGACGCCGGTGGAGAAGAAGAAAGGTTCAAGGGTATTGGCAGGTACGATACCAAGTCAGGGCAAGTTCCGTATGCGTGCCCGGCAGGTTGGTGGAGATACAGCCTTGGCACATATCATCCGAATGGTTCAGGAGGCGCAAGGCTCAAAAGCTCCAGTACAGCGGCTTGTTGATAAGGCGGCATTGGTATTCGTCCCCGTTGTCGCCTGTATAGCCCTTCTTACTTTCCTTTTATGGTGGATGATAGGTGGGAATGGTTATTTACCTCAGGCTATTATGTCAGCAGTTGCAGTATTGGTGATTGCCTGTCCGTGTGCAATGGGACTGGCAACACCAACTGCTCTTATGGTAGGTATTGGCAAGGCTGCCCAGAAACAGATTCTCATAAAGGATGCAGCAGCTTTGGAAAGTCTGCGAAAGGTGGATGTTTTGGTAACGGATAAGACTGGAACCTTGACAATTCCCAATAAGAGTATTGATTTTACAAAGGCTGATAATCTTCCGTTTGAGGAGCGTGAAACATTGAAGCCCAATGCCCGGGAGGCGATGGAAACCTTGCAGAAGAGTGGGGTAGAGGTTTATATGATGAGTGGTGATAAGGATGAGGCAGCACGCTATTGGGCCGATAAGGCAGGAATCAAACACTGCCATAGTAGGATGTTGCCACAGGATAAGGAGAATCTTGTCAGACAGTTACAGGCGGAAGGAAGACGTGTAGCCATGGTTGGTGATGGCATTAATGATACCCAGGCTTTGGCATTGGCTGATGTGAGTATTGCTATCGGTAAGGGGACAGATGTAGCTATGGATGTGGCACAGGTTACGCTTATGGGAGACGACCTTTCAGCTATTCCAGAGGCAATACGGTTAAGTCGCAACACCGTTCGTATGATTTGGGAAAACCTCTTCTGGGCATTTATCTATAACATTGTCTGCATACCTTTGGCAGCAGGGCTACTCTATGCTTTCGGTATTGATTGGCAGATAACTCCGTCATGGGCAAGTGCTCTGATGGCGTTCTCCAGTATCAGTGTGGTACTTAACAGTCTCCGATTACGTTGGATGCGGTAAGTATGGAATTATCTGCATGCTGATAAATGCTTGTCACCATTCAGATAAATATTTATCAGCAGGCAGATAAGTTGTAGAATCTAACAATATAATTTTGGAATAAAGATGTCCTGCATTAAGAAATAGAGTTTACTAATTGCCAATTCTGCTGATGAATCAGGTGGTAGTAAACTCTATTTTTATGTTGAAGTTATCTCTTTATATTGATAGATGATATTTTCTTGTTTGTGTTCCTATTGTGCTAAAATCTCTTTCCTTAGGTTCAGAGCTATGGAGATTCTTTGTATTATTTCCTATAATTTACCGTTGTCGATACTGTTAGGGGTAGAGCTTATGGGCTAAGCTAAAGCCTATGTTTCAATCTCTATAAGAGTTTGTTTTCCTGTTAATGTTATAATAAATGCTTTTTATTCCGGTCCTTTAACGTACCGGATAATCATACCGATTGGAATTGTAGAAGCCGTTGCTTTGCATGGGAACGTGGTCAAATTCAACGTTGACAGAGATGGAGTTCTGATTGTTAGAGCCCCATTGATAGGTCACGCCGCCACCGATTCTGTCCATATAGCGGCTGACGCCAGCACCGTATGCCCATCCCATCGGTCCATACCCATATCCTATAGAGGCATACCCATAGTCGAAAGGAGGATAACCCCAGCCGCTGTAGCCACCCCAATAAGGTGAACCATAAGCTCCGTATCCAAAGGCTTGACCGAAGTTGTTTGATGTGAAGGCTTTTTGGACGAAAGCGTATGCGCTCCAATGTTCATTGAACTGATAGCCGAAGACAGCATTGATGCCACCGACAAAGTAGTTGTCACCACGATAGGTAAGATGGTTTACATATCCCCCTACTGCCAGTGTAGCCTTCTTTGACAGGTTCGTTACATACATCAGCGAAACATCCTGCGAGAAGCCAGCACCATGGCTGTTTCCATGTCCGAGACTTGCAAAAGCCGATGCACCGAGGTTTATGTTCAGTCCCTTATGCAATCTCCATGCTCCAACACCGTAACCCCAGGCTGGATAATAGAAATCATTAGGTGTGACGGTCTGTCCGTTCTCGGTAATGAGGGGCAGATTGTTGTCAATCTGTGCTTGCTGTGCACGGTCTTCAGCCATCTGGCGAGCGTATTCTTTCTCGGCCTCTGTCGCTTCACGTGGACCTTGCAGGCGTGCCGACTCTATAGGCTCCACTGTAGATGTGTCCCCACTGTGGTTCTCTTTCGTATTCTGTGCATACAATGGCATACAGAGAATAGCTGCTGTTATGAAAATATATTTCCTCATTTGCTTGCAAATATAAAAGTTTGACGGTCAATAACCAAGGAATTTAAAGATAATTAGAGCTTTTTCAAGTTGTGCGAGATAATACAGATGCTATGGAAGTTATAGAGATTCTTTTGTTACTTTGCCCGCATAATCAATGGAGGGTCGGTGGTAAAGAAGAATACTGTAGCACCGTGGAACACTTGTCCCGGATGCAGTTCGTTACCAATCTTTTCCATGCCGCTGTTATATCCGGCGTGGAGAGGTTGCAGCGAGATACCACAACTTTCCTTACCATAAGTATTGATACTGAGAGTCGGTTCACTTGAGTAGACCGTCATGGCGCGCCCGCTCTGTGCATCGAAAAGGATAGCTGCAGGCTTCTGCATGTTGTCGGGATGACGCAGCTGATAGGCATTGTCATACCCGTTGTGTGTTCTCTTGATACGCTCGCCGATTTCCCTTGGCTTGGTAAAGTCGAGAGGTGTGTTCCTTATGCGTTGCAGCACACCTGTCAGCCGTCTTTGCTGGTTGTAGGTATTTGTCTGAAAGGCATCTATCCACAGGTGCTGCTTGAGGATAGAACGGTGCATTTCTCCCGACAGGTTAAAGCAGATTCCGTTAGTCACTTCTAACCTTGTCTCGGCGGTAGTGGCTATACGATAGTCCACGTCAAGTGCATTCTGGTCGGATAGGGTATAGGTAACAGTGACGTTCAGCTTTCCGTCCAGTCCGTTTTCTCCTTCTGCTGTCACATATCGTAAAGAGACTGATTGATTGTCAGAGCTGACAAGCTCCCATGTCTTTCCCGATAGCGTCTCCTCATTGTTCTTTCCGAAGTAGATGAGCGTAGCACCCAGACTCCTGTCTTTCAAGTATTCTTCCTTGTTGACATATCCCTTTATGACAGGCTCCAGCCTTCCATTCCAGTTATGGGCGGTGAGCGATACAAGGCGTGCACCGTAGTTGCTGATAACCGCCTCCATGCCATTCCCGTTGACAAGTCGGAACAGCTTTTGTTCCTGTGCGTATGAACAGAGTACAACGCCAAGCATTGCTGCTGTCAGTATTGCATGTAAATGTTTCATAGCCATTCTGTTTTATATGATACAAAGATAGTTGCCAGCGAGCGCAATGAAAACTTGTTTTCATATTGCCGAGCGCAGCCTATCTTATATAAAGATAGTTGCCAGCGAGCGCAATGAATTTTTGTTTTCATATTGCCGAGCGCAGCCTATCTTATGCAAAGATAACAAAAAACTTTAGATGATAACCGAATATCGCTCTTTTTATTGTTAATTGTTCATGTTAAAGATACAAGAGAATGGTATTACAGAATATTACAAAGGCTTTGTAGAAGCATTACAGGCGCTTTGTAATCATATTACAGAGCGTCTGTAATATGCTGTAATACGTATATATTTGCTTTTTACACAGCGTTGTGTCGCCACAAGCAGTGCTTGGATAGGAATGACGGTGGCATGTTCAACAGAGTTGGAAACTTGGGATTGGAATAAAAAAGAAATAATTTCTGTTTAAAATGTTTGGCTGTAAGAAATAAAAGTAATATATTTGCAGTCGAATACAAACGAAATTGAAGATTATGAGTACATCTTATGTATCTTTCCGTTACTTTTATTTTTACTTTGCAAATAATTGTAAAGCGGGAAGTTGCGTGTAGATTTCAACTTATGAGAATCATATAATATAGAAATATATAAACGAAACGGTCCCGCTCAATAGTGAGCAGGACCGTTTTTAGTTGATGCCCTTTTGATGAGGCGGAGACAACAAAACAGACGAAGCGGATGAAACGAATAGCTATACAAGGAGAAAGGGGAAGTTTTCACGACATTGCTGCCCATGCGTATTTTACGGATGAGCAGGTACAGCTCACTTGCTGTACTACCTTTGAAGAGGTATTCGAGAAGGTGGGAGAAGACCCGACAGCAATTGCTATGCTTGCCATAGAGAATACGATTGCAGGCAGCTTGTTGCATAACTACGAACTCCTGCGGGCATCTGGGACGACAGTGGTTGGCGAGCAACGTCTGCACATCCAGCACTGCATCTGCTGTCTGCCCGATGATGACTGGTCAACGGTTGTCGAGGTCCATTCCCATCCCGTTGCACTTATGCAGTGCCGTTCATTCCTTGGTAATCACCCCGGTATCAAAGCCGTTGAGGCAGAAGATACTGCCGGTGCTGCTGCCTATATAGCCCAGAAGCAGTGCCGTGGTTGGGCTGCTATCTGCTCGGCAGAGGCAGCAAGGCTCTATGGGATGAAGATACTTGAGGATTCGATAGAAGACAACAAGCATAACTTCACACGTTTCCTTGTTGCCTGCCATCCGCATAAAGCTGATTTCCTGCGTCCGCTGACTGAGGTTGACAAGGCGAGCATCGTCTTTTCTCTTCCGCATGAGGAAGGGTCGCTGAGCAAGGTGCTGACCATCCTTTCTTTCTATGACATCAATCTTACGAAAATCCAGTCCTTGCCTGTTATCGGGCACGAATGGGAGTATCTCTTCTATGTTGACCTGACCTTTGATAATCTCACCCGCTATCGTCAGTCGATAGATGCTATTACCCCCTTGGTAAAAAGTATCAAGATTCTGGGAGAGTACAGGGAACATTAGCATCTTGTGAACCGAGGCACAGCCTTGGTAAATGGAGCAGTAACAATTGAATAAAAGCAAACAGCCTATGATACAACCGGCAAATCGTGTGAATGAAGTACAGGAATACTACTTCTCACGCAAACTGAAGGAAGTGGCGAAGATGAATGCTGACGGGCAGGATATTATCTCCTTGGCTATCGGCAGCCCTGATATGCCACCCTCAAAGCAAACAGTTGACAAGCTCTGTGAGGTTGCCAGAGAGACAACTGGGCATGGCTATCAGCCTACGATTGGTACAGCAGAACTACGTTCAGCGATGGCTGGCTTTTATAAACGTTGGTATGGCGTTGAAGTAGATGCCGGAACAGAAGTCCAGCCGCTCATCGGTTCAAAGGAAGGTATCCTGCACGTCACCTTGGCTTTCGTTAATCCCAGTGAGCAGGTGTTGGTTCCGAATCCCGGTTATCCCACTTACACCGCCCTTTCCCGACTGCTTGGTGCAGAGGTTGTGACCTACGACTTGAGAGAGGACAATGGCTGGCAGCCTGATTTTGAAGCATTGGAGCGGATGGACTTGAGCCGTGTCCGTCTGATGTGGACCAATTATCCGAATATGCCCACTGGTGGAAAAGCCTGCCGTGAAACCTATGAGCGGTTAGTAGACTTTGCCCGTCGGCACGGAATCGTCGTGGTAAATGATAATCCCTATTCATTTATCCTTAACGAAGGCGAGAAGTTGAGTCTGCTGCAAGTGCCTGGTGCAAAGGACTGTTGTATAGAGTTAAATTCCATGTCAAAGGCTTATAATATGCCTGGATGGCGTGTTGGAATGTGCATTAGTAACCCGACATTCATTTCGTGGATTCTGAAGGTGAAGAGCAACATTGACTCCGGTACCTTCCGGGGCATACAGTTGGCAGCTGCAGAAGCAATGAATACGAGTACGGACGAGTGGCATCAGCAATATAATATAGAGATTTATCGCCGGCGTCGGCTGATAGCTGAGGAGATAATGAGCCTCTTGGGCTGTCGTTTCGATAAGTCGCAGGTGGGTATGTTCCTCTGGGGAAAGATTCCGGAGAAGTATGCTGGCGTGGAAGAACTGACCGAACGTGTATTGCACGAAGCACGTGTGTTTATCGCTCCGGGCTTCATCTTTGGCAGTAATGGCAGTAGGTATGTGCGCATCTCGCTGTGTGCAAAGGAGGATAAGATGGCTGAGGCACGTGAACGTATCACTTCCTTGGAATGGTAAAGTGATGTTTTGGATGTCGTATAGTCGTCTTCCAAGAGGAGTAAAACAGCTCTTTAAGGTGCATCACGGCTATGCTTCATCATATTAAATGAGTATGGAATAAAAGATATAGATTATGGAATTAGAGTTAGAGCCTTTAAGACTTCCGAGCGATAAGGAACGCCCGATAGTCATTGCGGGTCCCTGTTCGGCTGAAACAGAAGACCAGGTGTTGTCTACGGCACGCAGTCTTGCAGCAAAAGGTTGCCATATTTTCCGTGCTGGTATATGGAAACCGCGCACGAAGCCGGGTGGATTTGAGGGCAATGGCGAGCCTGCTTTGCCTTGGATGAAGCAGGTGAAGGAAGAGACGGGGATGCTGATTTCAACAGAAGTGGCTACTCCCGAACATGTAGAGCTGGCTTTGAAATATGACATGGACGTCCTTTGGGTGGGCGCAAGAACTTCTGCCAATCCCTTTGCCATGCAGGCTTTGGCTGATGCTATGCAGGGCGTTGACATCCCGGTATTGGTAAAGAATCCTGTAAATCCCGATCTTGAATTGTGGATTGGTGCTCTTCAGCGTCTCAATCAGGCTGGCTTGAAGCGGCTGGGTGTAATTCATCGTGGCTTTTCAAGCTATGACAAGAAGATTTACCGTAATGTTCCTATGTGGCAGATACCTATTGAGTTACGCCGAAGGATACCGGGACTTCCCATCATCTGTGATCCAAGTCATATCGGTGGTCGCCGTGATTTGATAGCACCGCTATGCCAGCAGGCAATGGACTTGGGCTTTGACGGTCTGATAGTTGAGAGCCATTGCAATCCTGATAAGGCGTGGAGTGATGCCAAACAGCAGGTTACTCCTGACATTCTTGACTATATCCTCTCGCTTCTTGTGGTACGTGATCATACCTCAACGACCGAAGGACTTCGTCTTCTCCGTGCGCAGATAGACGAGATAGACAATTCCTTGATGGGACTTCTTGCCAAGCGTTTCCGCATCTGCCGTGAGATAGGAACCTTCAAGAAGGAACATAATATGACCGTTCTGCAGTCTGGCAGATACAGTGAAATCCTTGAGAAGCGTGGTGCACAGGCAAGCCTTTGTGGCATGGATGCCAGCTTTGCTGCCCAGGTCTTCGAGTTGATTCACGAGGAAAGTGTACGCCAGCAGTTGGAGATTGTGAATAAGTAGGGTGATGGGTGTTTAATGATGGGTGTTTAATGATGGGTGTTTAATGATGGTGTTTAATGATGGGTGTTGATGAATAGTGTTGAAACTGTTATTACAACTTTAAGTAGAATATCTTGAATGTAACTTTTCAAAACTTAGTATTCGCCTGCTATCTCGCAACACCTATCATTCACTACCTACTAATACAAATCATCATCACCCAACACCCATCACCTATCACCCTAATACAAATCATCATCACCCAACACTCAACACCCAACACCTAAACACATGAAAATATTGATTATGGGAGCAGGAAAGATGGGAAGTTTCTTCATTGACCTGCTTAGTTTCGACCACGAAGTGGCGGCATACGAGAAGGATGCACGCCGACTTCGCTTTACATATAACTGTCAGCGGTTTACAACATTGGAGGAAGTGAAAGCCTTTCAGCCGGAACTTGTCATCAATGCGGTGACGGTGAAATATACGATACCTGCTTTTGAAGAGGTGCTGCCGGTATTGTCAAAGGATTGTATCATATCAGATATCAGTTCGGTGAAGACAGGCTTGAAAGACTGGTATGACCAGTGCGGACATCCCTATGTGTCAACTCACCCGATGTTCGGTCCAACCTTTGCCAATCTCAATCAGCTGAGTGAAGAGAACGCCATCATCATCAGCGAGGGAGATTACATGGGGCGGATATTCTTCAAAGACCTCTATCAGAAACTGGACTTGAACATCTACGAGTACAGCTTCGAGGAACACGACAGGACGGTGGCTTACTCGCTGAGCATCCCGTTCGTCTCAACCTTCGTCTTTGCTGCAGTGATGAAGCATCAGGATGCGCCGGGCACAACTTTCAAGCGGCACATGCGTATAGCAAAAGGTGTACTGAATGAGGATGATTACCTGCTCCAGGAGATTCTTTTCAATCCTTACACCTATGATCAGGTGGCACAGATTCGTACAGAGCTGAAGGAGTTGCTGCAGATAATCGACGATAAAGATGCTGCGGGAATGAAGGCATATCTGACGAAAATACGTAGTCATGTGGCACGTGACATCGGGATAAAACAATGATAAGCATAGGCTTAAAGTCCCGATAACCTTGTTACTATCATCTTAAAACTGATATCTTATGCGCATATTGTTAACCCTTTTACTAACGATGACATCCTTGTCGGCGGTTGCTCAGGACCGTTTGACCATAGTGGAGCTGAATGCAGAAAACCTCTTTGATACCCGACATGACACGTTAAAGAATGACCATGAGTTCCTGCCCGACTCTCCCCGCCATTGGACACGTACCAAGTACTGGGAGAAACTGAACAGGATAGGGCAGACTATTATTGCCTGTGGCGAAGACAGCAGCGGCTGGCACTTGCCCGACATAGTGGGTTTATGTGAGGTTGAGAATGACAGTGTGCTTTTCGACCTCACCCGTCGCTCATTGCTTCGCAAGGCTCGTTACGAGTATGTAATGACGGCATCGGACGATGTGCGTGGTATTGACGTGGCATTGCTTTATTCCCCATTTTCTTTCCGCTTGATAAAAGCCGATACAATACATGTTGTTCCACTCGCTGATATGCGACCTACACGTGACATCCTGCACGTGGAAGGCGAGATTGGAAGCGGTGACACGCTGCACGTCTTTCTCCTTCATGCACCGAGTCGTATGGGCGGCGAGCTTTACTCCAGACCTTTCAGAAAGCATGTGATGAGTAGGCTGTGCGATGTGGTAGACTCTCTTCGTAGCCAGCATGCAGACCCAAAGCTGTTGGTGATGGGCGACTTCAATGATTATGCTGACAGTCCTTCGTTGCAGCTTGCATACGGCCATGGATTGATAAATGTGTCATCAGAGGCGCAAGGGCGCAACGGTGCCAAGGGAACTTATCGCTATCATGGGGAGTGGGGTAGCCTGGACCAGATGCTTGTGAGCAAGAATCTGCGCTCGTGGGTAACCGGCTGCCGTATTCATGATGCCCCGTTCCTGTTGGAGGAAGATACAAAATACGGCGGAGTAAAGCCCCGCCGTAATTATAATGGTATGCGTTATAACAATGGGTTCAGCGATCATCTGCCACTTGTCCTGCACCTTCAGCATTGAAGCTGGTGCTTGTTTCCGAATTATTTTCATGAAGAAAAATATTTATCATCATGAAAAGAAATATTTTTCTTCATGAAAATAAATTTTTATCTTCGTGAAGATAAATCAAAAAACACCACTTTCTCAATTGAAAAAGTAGTGTTTTAACTTGTTGTTTTAATAATGTCTTTGACTATTGGTTGTCAACAAACTTAATCTTTTTGTTTGAATCATCAATCTTAGCCTGTATCTTAGCCATTTTCTTTTCCATCTTGCTTAAATTCTTCTGGCTCTTGGCTAACTTCTTATTGACAGCTTTAGTCTCTTTCAGTTTCTTGATAGTACTTTTTGCATCCTTTACAGTGTTTGACGCATTGGATGTGTTGAAGTCAGTTGTAGCAATGTTAGCATCAGCGTTGATGTCAGCAGCTTTCTTGCTGAGTTCGATGTTGTTTGCCTTCTCCTTTTCGTAATCAAGTTGCAGCTTGTTCAATTCTGTTGTCAGCTTGAGTACCTTTTGCTGTTCCTTTAACTTGTCAATCTTAGCTGCATTCTGTGCGAAACCTGCAACAACAGATAATACCATTATCCCAATTAAAAATAATCTCTTCATATTTAAACCTATTTAAATTAATGCTGCAAATATATACATTTTATTATTAATGCACAATAGATAGTCTATAATATTTGCCATTTTGTGTTAAATTCTTGACTTTTGATAACTATCCCCTGCGATATGTCAGATTCGTAGCGGTGTTGTTTGAGATAGTTGCATGTTATATTGATTCGTTTAGATGGAGTCTGCTGGCAGTTGATAGCCATTGCCCGATGCTGACGGTTCAGAACCTAATCCGACACCATCCAGTAGTCCGTCCAGTGCACTTCCCAGCAACCCTTCTATGGCTGATGTTGCCGGTGAGATGACGTTCTCCTGCAGTATCTTGTGGGCTTTCCTCCTTATCTGTTCCTTCATGTTGATTTCTGATTTCTTGTAATACTGCTCTGCAGCTTCCCGGAGGTCATCTTCGTCAACAGTAAAGATATGTCCTAAGAGTCCTAAAGATACGATATGATCCTCGCCGTGATAATGTACTTTCCCGAGAGAGCAGACCACGTAGTTGTCAACCGTTACGAGGTTATTGACAGCAGCGTTGATAACCTTACTGGCAAAGACATCACTGATGGCTCTGAAAGCATAGTCAATAACTTCGTTGCCGGTTATGTCGTCACTGTCGTGGACGGCATCATTCACGGTTGCCGTTATGACTCCTGCGAGCGTTTCCTTGTGCTGTTCGGGCTTTGGGCAGGTGAGAATTAATACGGCAACAAGTGCAATAAATACAAGCATAATACCCACTAAGCAGCCTGTGTAGCTTTTCTTCTTCGCAGTCTGTTCCTGTATTGGAGGCTCTTGTGGTGAAGGTTGTACAATAGGTGTGGCTTCCACGAAAGGCATTCCTTCCGTCTGTACCTGATTGTTAGAAGGCATCTTGCCCTCCAGGAGCGTGCGAAGCTCCTCAATCTGCCAGGCAGGAACCCAGTCTGTGCCGTCGGTCGGCATTACAAGGGTTGTGGTCTGGATGTTTCGCTCTGCTAATTCGTTGAGGCTGTAAGGACCTCGCTTCTCGTTGTCAATGCTGATATAGTATTCCATTCTTTATTTCCTTTGAAGGCAAAGGCGGAAGAGTTAGAACTTGTTTTCCTCTACGTTCTCTGCCTGTTTTTGTCGGGTGCGAAGTTATATATTATTTCCGGACTGGCAAAGGAGTTGTAGTTTTTTTATCTGTAAATGAGTTAAATTGTGGATGGAGAAGTCAAGGTATGTAGGATGTGTACAACGGTTGCCGTACAACATAGAAAGATGATGCGGGTAAAACAAGTCGGAAAAGAATGAGATTTGATATTTTTTTCGTTTTATTCTTTGCATAGATAGGGGGGAAACATTATTTTTGCAGCAGGAAAAAGTAATATGAATGCAAAACAATTCGGTAAATAAAACAAGATAAATGATGGATTTGATACAGCCCTATATAGGGATTGCCGTGAAACTTGTCACGGGTATGATTGGTATTCTTGCTTTCCTGCGTATAACTGGCAAGGCACAGATGGGACAGTTGACGCCACTTGATACTGTGAGTGCCTTTGTAATTGGTGCATTGGTCGGTGGTGTGTTGTATAATCCGGATATGTCCGTAGGGCACCTTCTGTTTGCCTTGGCAGTATGGACAGCCTTCAATATGCTTGTTCGTTTTGCAATGCGCTCTGCCCGTTTGCGCCATTTTATCAAAGGAGAGAGCGTTTTTCTTGTGAAGAATGGTGTCATCAACTTCAAGAATTTCAAGCGTAACAGTCTTGAGATGGAGCAGTTCCGATTGCTTTTGAGGCAGAAAGGCATCTTTTCCATGTTTGATGTTGAGGATGTTCTGTTTGAGGCAAATGGTGCTGTTACGGTACTTTCACCGGGAGAAACATCGAACTCGTTTCTGCTTGTGAATAATGGTGAGATTATAGAAAGCAGTCTGGACCAGTGTAACCGTTCTCAGGCATGGGTGCTGCGAACCATTAAGCGCAATGGTTTCAAAAGTCCTGCCGACCTGTTCTGTATGGAATGGACGCCTCATAAGGGATTTTATTTCGTTACTTATGAGGGAAATGTCAAGCGTGGAGTGGAAGAGATTGATGCGGATGAAATTGAGCTTGACAATGCGCAGGTATAGTTTTTGTCGGTGCTTGTGATGGATGACGGTGTGACATTATTACTGCCGTCCGCTTGATTACAGATCAGGAATGTCAGCTTTCACAGCCTGTTGAGAGAGTTGTTGTCGGGTGATGGTAATTTGTTTCCCATGCGTTAGAAAAGTCATGGTGGTACAGGCCGTACTTGGATAAAGGAGCATATGGCGTGTGTCTTTGATAGTATCAATGGCAGATACGTTCCTGTTTGGTGCTGAAACAAGTTTGCTTCCTTGTCATGGGAAAGTGGTTGTGCGGACAGTTTGGACGTCAGTCCGCATGCTTTTCTTGCACAAAGCCTATTTATGTGCGCATGAATATAAGGAGAGTATTTTAAAATATTTTAAAATAGAGGTCGCAGACTTGTTGTTTTATTTTCCTTTTTATTATCTTTGTAAGATAGAATAAAATTATAAGTTTACTTTAAAAGCAATGTTTGAAAATTTAAGTGATCGTCTTGAACGCTCCTTTAAGATTCTCAAGGGAGAAGGAAAGATAACAGAGATAAATGTAGCAGAAACCCTGAAGGACGTGCGCAGAGCGCTTCTTGATGCCGATGTTAACTATAAAGTAGCTAAATCGTTTACAGATACTGTCAAGCAGAAAGCCTTAGGTATGAACGTGCTTACAGCCGTCAAGCCTGGGCAACTCATGGTCAAGATTGTACATGATGAGTTGGCTGAGTTGATGGGTGGTGAGGCTGTAGGTCTGAATTTGTCAAGTCGTCCTGCAATCATTCTGATGAGTGGTCTGCAGGGTTCTGGTAAGACTACATTCTCTGGCAAGCTGGCAAACATGCTCAAGACGAAGGAGCATAAGAATCCTTTGTTGGTTGCTTGTGACGTTTACCGTCCTGCAGCTATTGACCAGTTGAAGGTTGTAGGCGGTCAGGTAGGTGTGTCGGTCTATAGCGAGCCTGAGAACAAGAACGTAAATGAGATTGCCGACCATGCGCTTGCAGAGGCAAAGGCAAAGGGGCATGACGTTGTCATCATTGATACCGCTGGTCGTCTGGCAGTTGATGAGGAAATGATGAACGAGATTGAGAGTCTCAAAAATCACGTACATCCTGATGAGACGCTGTTTGTTGTTGATTCAATGACAGGTCAGGACGCAGTGAATACAGCCAAGGAGTTCAATGACCGTTTGGATTTCAACGGCGTTGTTCTCACCAAACTTGATGGCGATACCCGTGGTGGTGCGGCATTGTCAATCCGAACAGTGGTTACAAAGCCTATCAAGTTCATTGGTACGGGCGAGAAGATGGAGGCTGTCGATGTGTTCCATCCGGGTCGTATGGCTGACCGTATCTTGGGTATGGGTGACGTTGTCTCACTTGTTGAGCGTGCACAGGAGCAGTTCGATGAGGAAGAGGCAAAGCGTCTGCAGAAGAAGATTCAGAAGAACCAGTTTGATTTCAATGACTTCTATAATCAGATACAACAAATCAAGAAGATGGGTAATCTGAAAGATCTCGCTTCTATGATTCCTGGTGTAGGCAAGGCTATCCGTGATGTTGATATTGACGACAATGCTTTCAAGGGTATTGAGGCTATCATCCAGAGTATGACACCGAAGGAGCGTACAAATCCCGAGGTGCTCAATAACTCTCGTCGTCAGCGTATCGCCAAGGGGTCTGGTACCAACATACAGGAGGTGAACCGACTCATCAAACAGTTCGACCAGACCCGCAAGATGATGAAGATGGTTACAGGCTCGAAGATGGCTGGCATGATGGGTAGGATGAAGGGCATGCCAGGTATGCCGAATATGCCGAAGCTGTAAAAGACATATTTATCAAATAATATAATTACTATGGAATATCAGTTGATAGACGGAAAGGCAACAGCTACTGCAATAAAGCAGGAGATTGCCGAAGAAGTGAAGGCTATTGTTGCCGCTGGTGGTAAACAACCTCATCTGGCTGCTGTGTTGGTGGGACATGATGGAGGCAGTGAAACCTATGTGAAGAATAAGGTAATTGCCTGCGAACAGTGTGGCTTCAAGTCTACGCTCATTCGTTTTGAAGCTGATGTGACAGAAGAAGAGCTTTTGGCTTGCGTGGATAAGCTGAACAAGGACGAGGATGTTGACGGCTTTATCGTTCAGCTTCCTTTGCCAAAGCATATCGACGAGCAGAAGATTATCATGGCTGTAGACTATCGCAAGGATGTGGATGGTTTCCATCCTATCAATGTGGGGCGTATGGCCATCGGTCTGCCTTGCTTCATCTCTGCAACGCCATTGGGTATTCTGACTTTGCTGCAACATTATCATATTGAGACATCGGGCAAGAAGTGCGTTGTCCTGGGTCGCAGCAACATTGTCGGTAAGCCTATGGCACAGCTGATGATGCAGAAGCAGTATGGTGATTCTACTGTTACGGTGTGTCACTCCCGTTCAAAGGATTTGAAGAAAGAATGCCAGGAAGCTGATATTATTATAGCAGCTATCGGTAGACCTGACTTTGTGACAGCTGATATGGTGAAACCAGGTGCTGTGGTAATTGACGTCGGTACGACACGTGTGGTTGATGAAACGCGCAAGAGTGGTTTCAGGCTGAGCGGTGATGTGAAGTTTGACGAAGTTGCTCCTCTCTGTTCTTTCATCACGCCTGTCCCAGGTGGTGTCGGTCCAATGACAATCTGTTCGCTGATGAAGAATACGCTTGCTGCAGGCAAGAAAGAATATTATAAGTAGATGACAGCAGAAGAGTATCTCCAACAAGGTAACGAGTGCCGACAGAAAGGTGACTGGCAGAATGCCTTAGCTAATTATATGGAAGCAATCGAGTTGGATCCTAATTCTCCAGCAGTTGTGGCAAAAGAGATGCTGGAGAATATTCTCAACTTCTATAACAAGGATGCGTATAATCCTTAAAATACAAAAACTATGAGCAAGATGAAAGGTGCCATTGTAGTAAACACAGATCGGTGCAAAGGATGCCAGTTGTGTGTCGTTGCATGTCCGAAAGATGTTATTGCATTGGTTCAAAAGAAGGTAAATGTCCACGGATACCCGTATATTGAGCCTGCACGAGCTGATGACTGTATCGGCTGTGCTGCTTGTGCAACGGTTTGTCCTGATGGCTGTATTACAGTCTATCGTAAGAAAGTGGAGGTATGATTATGGCAGAACAAGATGTAAAACTAATGAAGGGGAACGAGGCTATCGCCCATGCAGCTATCCGCTGTGGTACTGATGGCTACTTCGGTTACCCTATCACTCCCCAGAGTGAGATAATTGAGACACTTGCTGCATTGAAGCCTTGGGAAACAACGGGTATGGTTGTACTCCAGGCGGAGAGCGAGGTGGCTTCTATTAATATGATTTATGGTGGTGCAGGTGCTGGTAAGCGTGTGCTGACAAGTTCCTCATCTCCGGGTGTAGCTTTGATGCAGGAGGGTATCAGTTATATGGCTGGTGCGGAACTTCCAGGTGTCTTTGTCAACGTTCAGCGTGGTGGTCCTGGTCTTGGAACTATCCAGCCGAGTCAGAGTGACTACTTCCAGGCAACGCGTGGAGGTGGTAATGGTGACTACAATGTGATTGTATTGGCACCAAACTCAGTGCAGGAGATGGCTGACTTTGTTGACTTGGCTTTCGAATTAGCATTCAAGTACCGCAATCCTGCAATGATTCTTTCCGATGGTGTGATTGGTCAGATGATGGAGAAGGTCGTTCTTCCTCCATTGAAACCACGGCGTACAGAGGAGGAAATCCGCAAGGAATGTCCTTGGGCTTCAATTGGTCGTACGCCAGACCGTGATCCTAACATCATCACTTCTTTGGAGTTGAAGCCAGAGGTAATGGAGGAGAGAAACCTCCACCTGCAGGAGAAGTATCGTCAGATTCGTGAGAATGAAGTGCGTTTTGAGACCCAGCAGTGCGAGGATGCAGACTATGTTATCGTCAGCTTCGGTAGTGCAGCACGTATCGGCGAAAAGGCTGTTGAGTTGGCTCGTGAGGCTGGACTGAAGGTCGGTTTGTTCCGTCCAATCACGCTGTGGCCTTTCCCAAGTAAGCAGCTTGCAGAGCTTTGCAAGGGCAAGAAAGGTGTCTTGGTAAGCGAGATCAATGCCGGTCAGATGGTGCAGGATGTCCGTCTTGCTATCAACGGAGCCTTGCCCGTTGAACACTTTGGTCGCTTGGGCGGCATTGTTCCTGACCCGGAAGAGATTGTCAAAGCACTCAAGGAAACGTTAGTAAAGTAAGGAGGGAGGACGTTTATTATGGCAAATGATATAATTTCACCTGAGAATCTGGTGTATAAGAAGCCGACCTTAATGAACGATACGGCAATGCACTATTGTCCGGGTTGTTCACATGGTGTGGTTCATAAGTTGGTTGCAGAGGTAATCGAAGAGATGGGGATGAGCGATAAGGCGGTCGGTGTATGCCCTGTAGGCTGTGCCGTGTTTGCTTATCGTTACCTTGATATTGACTGGCAGGAAGCTCCTCATGGTCGTGCTCCGGCAGTTGCAACGGGTATAAAGCGTCTTTGGCAGGACCGTCTGGTATTTACTTATCAGGGTGATGGTGACCTTGCCTGTATCGGTACGGCTGAAACAATCCATGCCTTGAACCGTGGCGAGAACATTCCAATCATCTTCATTAACAATGCTATTTATGGTATGACGGGCGGTCAGATGGCACCTACTACGCTCATCGGTCAGAAGACAGCCACCTGTCCGTACGGTCGTGAACCCGAACTACATGGCTATAATCTGAACATTACAGAGTTGGCAAGTCACCTGAAAGGAACCTGCTACGTAACTCGTCAGAGTGTTGACACTGTTGCCTCGATCAATAAAGCAAAGCGTGCAATTCGTAAGGCATTTGAAGCAAGTATGCAAGGAAAGGGCAGCTCATTGATTGAGATTGTGGCAACCTGCAACAGTGGTTGGAAACTTACTCCAGTAAAAGCCAACGAGTGGATGCGTGAGAATATGTTCCCTGAATATGAAAAGGGAGACCTGAAAGACACGACAGGTCTTTAAGGCATCTTTCCTATATATAAAATAAAGGTGTAATATGAAGAAAGAGATAATAATTAGTGGCTTCGGAGGTCAGGGTGTACTCTCAATGGGTAAGATTCTGGCTTATTCGGGACTAATGGAAGATAAGGAGATAACATGGATGCCTGCTTATGGTCCGGAGCAGCGTGGCGGTACAGCCAACGTTACTGTTATTGTAAGCGACGAGCGCATTTCTTCTCCTATTCTCAGCAAGTATGATGTTGCGATTGTGTTGAACCAGCCTTCGTTAGACAAGTTTGAACCCAAGGTTAAGCCAGGCGGTATCCTTATCTATGATGGCTATGGAGTTATCAATCCTCCAACCCGTAAGGACATCACGGTTTATCGTGTTGACGCTATGGACAAGGCTGCTGAGATGAAAAACGCTAAGGTGTTCAACATGATAGTCTTGGGCGGATTACTCAAGGTCTGTCCTGTTGTCAGCACTGATGGCTTGAAGAAGGCACTCTTCAAGAGCCTGCCAGAGCGTCATCATAAACTCATTCCGCTGAATATGGAAGCTGTGGAGGAGGGTATGAAGATTATTGCCCAGCAGTAATCAGAATTGATATTGCTGTGCAGATACGACGGCAATAATGATGAAAGAAGACCTGTTTTTTTATAACTCTCTAATTTGTTTAAGGGACCTTAGCAGTGATGCCACGGGTCCCTTTTTTGTTCGTCTATGTTAACTTCCTGCTTGACATACTGGCATCCTGTCATATCCGTAATACTTTATTATTCTTTTTCAATCTTTTGTGTTAGATTTTATGATAGTGAAGCTGGTACATTGTTCTGTACGTCCTTCTTTGTGGTTGCTTTTGCTCATTATATATATTGTTGTGCACAATTTTCCTCAAAAACATTTGGCTGTTTCATTATTTTTTTATTACTTTGCAACCAGTTTAAAACATTGACACGATATATTTTATAAATATTAATTAATTCAGAGAAACAATGAAAAAGTTAGTTTTAATGTTGGCAGCTGCTTCTATGGCAGCTTCTGTTTCTGCTCAGACAGTTTCAGAGAGCAAGACATTTGATAACATCTACGTTGGTCTTAACGGTGGTGTTGCTACAAAGACAACTGGTCACAAGTGGCTGAGCGACCTTGATCCAAATGCTGGTGTACGTGTTGGTCGTTACTTCACTCCAGTATTCGGTCTTGCAGTAGAGGGTAATGCATACTTCTCAAACAAGCCTTGGGGTTCAACAGGTACTGTTGTTCGTGCAACTAATGTTAGCTTGCTCGGTACTGTAAACCTCAGCAACTGGTTCGGTGGTTATCAGGGGGAGCCTCGTACATTCGAGGTTAGCGCACTCTATGGTCTTGGCTGGGGACACGTGTTCACAAATAACAAGGATGTTAAGAATAGTACTTCTGAACAGCGTAACCGCATGACTTCAAAGGCTGCTCTTGATTTTGCTTTCAACTTCGGTTCTGAGAAGCAGTTCCAGTTCTATGTAGAGCCTTCTATCAACTTTGCTTTCTTGGGTCAGGCTCGTAAATATCAGGTTGTTCCTACAGGAAATCCTTTGAGTCCAGTTGGAGTTGCTGAGCATGTGCCTTATGGTTACAAGGCTGCTTCACAGGCAGGTCAGCCAGCTTACAACATCAACAACTCATTTGTTCAGTTGAATGCTGGTATCGTTTACAAGTTCAAGAACTCTAACGGTACTCACAACTTCACAATCGTTACTCCACGTGACCAGGCTGAAATCGATGCTCTGAACGCTCAGATCAACGAGCTCCGCAACCGCAAGCCAGAGGTTATCACTAAGGAGATCGTTAAGGAGGTTCCTTCTGTTAAGGTTAAGGAGTTCACAGTTTCTGACCTCGTATTCGTTACTTTCGCACAGGGTAAGTCTGCTCTTACAGCTGACGCTAAGGCAGCTCTCAATAATATCAAGGAGGGTGTTCACGTTCAGGTTGTTGGTACAGCTTCTCCAGAGGGTTCTAAGGAACTCAACGACCGTCTGTCACAGGCTCGTGCTGATGTAGTTGCTAACTACCTCAGAGCTCGTGGTGTAAAGGTTGACGAGGCTACAGGTAAGGGCGTACAGGGTACAACTTCTAACCGTCTCGCTGTTGTTTACGTAAAGTAATCTGACCGAACTGGTTAAGAAGGTTTATCCTTCGAACAGATAAGAATCAGGGATGCACCTTTGTGTTGCATCCCTTTTTTGGTTCTTCCCTTAAATGCGTAGATTGGAAACAGAATAAAGGCTTATACACCTTCATGGTATGACTATCCAAAATCAGATGGTCTCACAAAAAGGGATAAAGCACAATATAAAATGCAGAAAAGGCAAACAGATGCTATGTCTTTCCGTCTTCTACAAACGACTTATTCCCATATCAGCCAATGTTTGTAAACTATTTTCATGCAGTCCAAGGCTAACACATGGTCTTTTGGCTTCTAAAAGACGCCCAATTGACTTGCAATAGATGCCCTTTTGAGGTCTAACTGACGCCCTTTTGAAGTCCAATTAAGCACCTTTTCTTGCACGACTTTATAACTGATTGATTTACTGTTGGTTGCAAACTTGCTTTTTACACGTGTTTTTGCCTTTATCTGTAGGTGTTTTACCCGAAATTATGTCATGATTTTTCAAGACGTTGTCTGCATATTCAAAGTATTAAAATGAAAAGGTTTTCTGTGTCGAAGGATGATAATAAAGTAGGTAGCCAAGACCGTCTTGGCTATGTTTTTATTTAATGAACAACTTTGGTTCTTCCGCTAAAGCTATACAAAAAGTGTCCACGCATTTAACAGATGAACCTTTTTCTTTAAGTATGCCAGGTTTGTTTTTACGCTAATCGGTGATATTTTCGTGATATTATTTTTCAATGGATGTTTAGTTTTCCTTGATTTGAAAGAATATTCTTGTTGAGTTAGCGTTATATAATAGTATATAAGGTATAGAGGTTCTTCTAACAGCATATTAGTGAAAGATTAGGTAAGATGGAAAAGTTATCAAAGATAGGAAGATATGATTTTTTGGCAGAGCCGTTTCATTGCGACTTCTCCAACCACTTGTTTATGGGGCATTTAGGTAATCACATGCTGAATGCTGCTGATTTCCACAGCAATGAGCGTGGTTATGGTATGAATTATCTCAATGAGGTCAATAGAACATGGGTCTTGAGTCGATTGGCTATTGAAATGGTGGATATGCCGAAAGCGTATGACAGGTTTTCTGTAGAGACATGGATTGACAGTGCGATGAAGTTTTTTACGGGGCGTAACTTCAAGATTGTTGGGGAGTCTGGACATGTCTATGGATATGGCAAAAGCGTCTGGGCTATGATTGATTTGAATACTCGCCAGCCTGTAGACATCCTTGCTGTCCGTGACGGTCTGATTAATGAATATGTTGAAACGGAGTACACTTGCCCGATAGAGAAGTCCTCACGTGTGAAGATGTCTGCGGAAGCTGATCCGATACGCTCGATAGATACTTATTACAATGATGTAGATGTCAATGGACATATAAATTCTGTGAAGTATATTGAACATGTGCTTGACTTGTGGGACTTGGCTTGGTATAAGCGTCATACCATCAAACGGTTTGAGATAGCCTATGTTGCAGAGTCGCATCAAGGCGACTGTCTTCACTTCTATCGTGAGCAGCGAGATACTGACATTGACTTCAACGTCAGAATAGCCAAGAGCAATGGCGGGGGAGAGGAGGCGGAGGTCTGCCGTTGCAGAGTGCTGTTTGTATAAGGAACATGCCTTGAATAGAGGTCTGTAATACTTTGTCTGGACGCCAGAAAGTAAGAATATAGGGACGCACGAATCGTGTGTCTTTGTTATTTTGTCTTGATATTTCATATTCTTGAAATCTTGATGATGACAAGTTGCATGCAAACTAAGGCTTAGTTGACGTCTAATAGGTGCTTAATTGAAATTCAATTCAGCACCTTTTCTTGCAGTGTTATGTAACTATTTTGCTGCCTGATAGTTGTGGGTGTGAGCGTAAAGGCACTTTTACACCTGTTCTAAACAAGAAAGATGGGAGTTTGTGTATGGATATTTCAAAATCGGGAATGCGAGATTATTCCCTTTATGTTTCTTGCAAAAAGATAAAAACAAAGTCGGTACTATAAACATATAAGTCTTTTGTGTTTATAGTATTTGCAGAACAAAGAAAGTTGTGACAGAGATATATCTGCTACAATGAAAGCAAGTATTTGGAGACCTGTAAGTCTTTTTATTCCTGTTCTATCTGTCTTGATTGGAAAGAAGAAGGGTTTTCCTGCCTGTAAAACCGTCTGTCAAGGCAGAAGAAGGAAGCTGCCATCCATGAGGATTTCTTCTTCGAGAACCATCTCTCGCATCACTTCCTGCATAAGTTCCCAATTGTCATTCAGCTGGCGAATCTCTGTAATGTGATGTTTCTTTCTATCTGATAGCAGTGCTTGCAGTTGTTGTCGGATTATTTTTTGTTCATCATCGTTATCTTCGTCGGTATGTGAAAGACAGACGTCACATTGACCACAGTCGGCTGACTTTGTCTCACCAAAGTAGCAAAGTAACTGCCTGCTCCGACAGATACGTTCGTTCTGTGCGTAGTTGATAACTGAGTTGATACGTTTTATGAACTGTTCTTTCCGGTCTTCATATACGTTCTTGTCAAGGATAACATCTACACCGTCAATACGGTCTTGTGCGTAGCTGACAAGCGGCGTGTTCTTGCGGGGGATGAAGTTGATGATACGTTTCTTGCTCAGGTTTACAAGTATCATATAAGTCTGGTTCCTGTCCAGTCCGGCTTCCTGCGCAATATAACTCTCATCCACATATCCATAATCAGAGAACAGTCCGCCATAGTTGCGGAGCAACGCCGTAACAATGTCGTTTTCCTTGTCGCTGAGAGAGTCAAGGCGGTAAAGGTCGTCACGGTTCAGTAGGAATCTGATGCGTGCCTTGGTGTCCGGGTTCTGCTCATAATCAATATATCCGGCTCGCTGGAGGATTGTCAGTGCTGCATTTGCACGGATAGGGAAGTGTTTGAAGGTGTTACAGAACTTGTCTATCGGGAATTCAAAGATACATCCGCATCCGCTCCCGACCCCTATCTGATAGAAGTAGGCAAGGTGGTCATAAACAGTCTGGATGTATTCTTTGGGAGGGAAAGTGTCTTCAATGCGTTTCTGCAGAGTTCGGTTGTCGTTCCCGTTGTAAAGCAGTACGGCGTATGCCCTCTTGCCATCACGTCCTGCACGTCCTGCTTCCTGGAAATAAGCCTCCAGTGAACTTGGACAGTCAATGTGGATGACGACCCGTACATCAGGCTTGTCGATACCCATTCCAAAGGCATTTGTTGCCACAATGACGCGTGTCTTGTCATTCTGCCAGTCATTCTGTCGTTGGTCCTTGACGGCAGGTTCCAGCCCGGCATGATACCATGTGGCTGAGATTTCGTGCTGTGTGAGCATCTGTGCAATCTCCTTCGTGCGCTTCCTGCTGCGGCAGTAGACGATGGCTGTCTTCGGGATAGACTGGAGGATATGCACCATTTCGGCATTCTTGTCCTCTGTCTGTCTGACAACATAAGCCAGATTCTTGCGCTCAAAGCTCATACGAAAGACATTCCTCTCCTTGAATCCCAGGCGGTCCTGGATGTCATCGACGACTTCTGGGGTGGCAGTTGCAGTCAGTGCGAGAATCGGTGCGTCGGGTACTAACTTGCGGATGTCGGCAATCTGCAGGTAGGACGGGCGGAAGTCATAGCCCCATTGGCTGATGCAGTGGGCTTCATCAACGGTGATGAAGCTCACTTTCATGTGGCGTAGTTTTACTTGGAAAATGTCGGAACCAATGCGTTCTGGTGAGATATAGAGCAGTTTTATCCCTCCAAAGATACAGTTCTCCAGGGTCGCAACGATGGCATCACGACTCATTCCCGAGTAAATGGCTGCTGCAGTGATACCTTGGCGGCGAAGGTGGTCAACCTGGTCCTTCATCAATGCGATGAGTGGCGTTATGACTAAGCACACGTCCTCCTGGGCTAATGCAGGCACTTGGAAGGTCAGTGACTTTCCTCCTCCTGTCGGCATTAGTCCTAAGGTGTCTTTTCCTGAACCGATACTCTCAATGATTTCTCTCTGAATACCGCGAAAGTCAGGATAGCCCCAGTATTGATGAAGAATATCAAGGTAGGACATTGAACTTTGAAGTTTGGGCTTTGAAGTTTGGAATAGTCTGCTTTATCGGATGGTTTTCTTAATAATCAGTCAACTGTCAATTATCAACTATCAACTTTCTTCCGTAGGTCTGATGTCTTCAATCTGCAGCTGGACGGCTCCACGTTTGAAGACATTGTCCTCAATAGTGTAGGCAATGTCAAACGAACGTTTTGACTTGATATAGCGGGCAGACGCACTCTGACCGAAGGCTATGCCATTCATTACGTTGTTTGAATTGGAGTCGACTAATTCCAATTTGATATGTTCCTGCTCACGTCCTACCACCTTGCTCGTTCCGAAGTCGTAGACATCCAATGTGCAGAAGATGGGCTTGGGGTTGCCAGGACCGAAGGGTGCAAAGCGTTTCAGGTCGCTGTGCAGCTTCTTGGTTATATCCTTGAAGTCAATGACCGCATCAATGTCCAATATTGCCTCACGCTGTTCGGGCTCAATATGTTCCTCGACGTATGTCTGGAAACGCTGACGGAATTCCTTCACATCAGCCCACTTCATTGTCAATCCGGCAGCGTATGTATGTCCGCCGAAGTTCAGCAGCAGGTCGCGGCAGCTCTTGATGGCTGCATACACATCGAATCCTGCTACGCTGCGAGCTGAACCCGTTGCGAGGTTCTCATCACGTGTCAGCACCACTGTCGGGCGGAAATAGATTTCGGTCAGACGGGATGCAACAATTCCTATGACCCCCTTTTTCCAGTGTTCGTCATAGAGGACGATGCTCGACTGATGCTTCTGACTTTCGAGACGAGCCACAATCTGGTTCGCTTCCTCTGTCATCTGGCGGTCTACGTCCTTTCGCTGTTCGTTGTATTCATCAATGTGCTTTGCCTGATGGAATGCTAAACTGTATTCCCTTTCGACAAGCAGGTCAACGCTCTTCTTTCCATTCTCCATTCGTCCGCTGGCATTGATGCGTGGTCCAATCTTGAAGATGATGTCACTCATGGACAGCTCACGACCGTTCAAGCCGCAGATGTCAATGATTGCTTTCAGTCCAAGACTCGGGTTCTGGTTCAGCTGCTTCAGTCCGTGGAAGGCAAGGATGCGGTTCTCATCCACCACGGGAACGAGGTCGGCTGCTATGCTGACGGCACAGAAGTCGAGTAGGGGAATGAGTCGGGAGAACGGAATATTATTGTTCTTTGCAAATGCCTGCATGAACTTGAAGCCTACACCGCAACCGCAAAGGTCCTTGAAAGGATAGGTGTCATCCGGACGTTTGGGATTAAGGATAGCCACTGCAGGTGGCATTTCCTCGTCGGGGACGTGGTGGTCGCATATGATGAAGTCTATTCCCTGCTCCTTGGCATAGGTTATCTCTTCGATTGCCTTGATGCCACAATCGAGGATAATGATGAGTTTTACTCCTGTTTCTTTGGCGAAGTCTATTCCTTTCTTGCTCACTCCATACCCCTCATCATAGCGGTCGGGGATGTAATAATCAATGTTTGAATAGAACTGTCGTAAGAATTTATATACCAACGCAACAGCCGTACAGCCGTCTACGTCATAATCTCCGTAGACTAAAATGCGCTCCTTGTGTCCCATTGCGTCATTGAGACGGTCGACAGCTGCATCCATATCCTTCATCAGGAAGGGGTTGATGAGGTCTGCCAACTGCGGACGAAAGAACCGCTTGGCTGCACTTTCAGTCGTTATGTTACGGCGTATCAGCAGTGAAGCAAGGATGGGGCTTATGCCCAGTTTGTCTCCTAAGTCTTTAGCTGCATTGTCCTGAATTGCTGCAGGTGGTGTGTAGTTCCATTTAAAGTGCATTTTAAATTGTTTTTATTTCTGTCCGTAAAGGTACAAAAAAAAAGGCAAACGAGAATGTTATGTGGAGTATTATTTGGTTCTGTGTTGTCAAGTGGTAATTGGATAATAAGCCCAAATGGTCTTATATTCCTTATATGTCCAATTAGTTCAATTAGCTATAAAACAACAATCCCACTCCAAATTATTGGAGCGGGATTGTTTATGATTTTGTGTGGATTATTGAGTGATGGAAAGCAGAAAAGATAATCCGTTGCCATCTTAACCTCCAATATGTTCATTCCACACGGCTGATTTCTTAAAGTCCCATCTTCTTGCGGATGTCCTTAGGAATGGCATTCTTGTTTACCATATAGTCCATGGTGTTAGCTGCGATGAAGTTCTTGGTCATGTACCAGATACCCTTATAGTCGCCACTTTCACCCCATGAGTTCTTTACCATATAGTATTCCTTGCCATTCTGATCCTTTGCGATACCGTAGATAAGCATACCGTGATCGTCAGTCAGCTCCCAGTTGTCGAAACGCTCCTGACGCTGTTTCTGTGTAGGCTCAATCTCTGGTACGTTTACACCGAGTGAGTCGATGATGTCCTTCTTCTTTGCAGCAGAGAGACCGAGCCAGCGAGCCATGTCGCTTCCCTTCATGCTCTCAACCTTCTTGCCGTCAACCATATAAGCCAGACCCTTGCGTGTGAAACCAGGCTCGCTGACGTCACCACCCCATGCTACTGTGTAGCCGTTCATGACAGCATTGTCAATGATACGCATCATCTCGTCCATCGGAAGGTTGTAAGACAGTGGGTAACGCCAGTTGTCCTGTACCTCAACAGCGAACTGTGAATAGAATGGATGGTGTGTGTAAGAAGTAATGGTAACATAGTCACTCCAGTTCAGACCGAGGCTTGCAGCAAAGCTCTTCGGAGTGTACTGTTTGCCTTCATAGGTGAAAGTCTCCGGACACTTGCCGAGGTAAGCATCGAGAATACCCTGCAGACCTTGCTTCCACTGGCTTGAAAGTTTATTTGCCTTGTTGCGTGCAACAGCGTTTACGTATGGTTCCATCAATGAGAAGAACTCATTGAAGTTGTTCAGTGAATCACCATAGAGAGAGCCTGGGAAAGGCATTGCATTCTCTGGGCAGATGCCGTTGTTCTCAAGAGTGTACAGCACGTCATACGCTGAACCTCCCTGTGCAAACTGGCAGTCACCGTGCAGGCGAACTACCTGGATAGCACGTTCCATATATGTCTTGTTGGCAACGAAGCTCTCACAGAGGTCGTATGTCTTGCCTGTCTTCTTCAGAATTTCAGCCTCGAAGTAGCTGAGGGTAGAGTAATCCCAGCATGTACCAGAGCGGTTCTGGTCCTTGATACTTGTGATAGGAATCTGCTTTACTACTGTAAAAACAGGTTTGTTGGAGGTTGCACCCTCTTTCTTGTCTGCGGCATTAGCACCTGTCGCTACCAAAGCGAGTAGTGCGGCTACTAAAGTTTTTCTCATAAGTTTTTAAAAAGTTGGGTTGCCGTTGCAGGTTTGCTATAGCGGCAACCTTGATGAAATATTAATATAAATGTTTTGTTACTTTCTGTTTGCTGCGATGAAGTCTTCAACATCCTGTGGGTGATAAGGAATAATATCCTTGCCGATGAAACGGCAGCCATCCTTTGTGATGAGGATGTCATCTTCAAGACGGATACCTCCAAAGTCCTTGTATTCATCCAGCTTGTCGAAGTTCAGGAAGTCAGCACAATGCTTCTTTGCACGCCACTCATCGATAAGGGCAGGAATGAAGTAGATACCCGGCTCATCAGTGACAACGAAGCCTTCTTCCAGACGGCGACCCATACGCAGACAGTTGGTTCCGAACTGCTCAAGGTTAGGACGTGTCTCCTCATCGAAGCCCACATGAATCTGGTCGAATGATTCCATATCATGAACATCCATACCCATCATGTGACCCAGTCCGTGAGGCAGGAACATTGCGTGTGCTCCGGCAGCTACTGCGGCATCAGTATCACCCTTTGCCAGTCCAAGTTCTTTCATGCGGTCGAAGAGAATACGGCAGACAGAAAAGTGTACGTCAGCATACTTGACACCTGGCTTAGAAAGTTTCAATGCTGCATCGTGGCACTCTTCTACGACCTTGTAAATCTCCAACTGCTTCTGGGTGAACTTGCCACTTACAGGGAATGTGCGAGTATTATCGGAGCAGTAGTGGTTGATGGTCTCAGCACCACAATCACAGAGAGCAAGCCGACCTGCCTCCAATACTGCCATAGAAGGGTTACCGTGCATAATCTCACCATGCTGTGAGAAGATGGTTGGGAATGACACCATGGCTCCGTATGAATTGGCGATACCGCTAACCTGACCACCAACGAACTTTTCCGTAACTCCTGGCTTACCCAGTATCATGGCCGTCGTGTGCATCTTGTAGCCGATGACAGCCGCACGCTCCAGCTCTTCAATCTCTTCCTGTGTCTTTACGGAACGCATCTTGACAACCGCACGGATAAGGTCAAGGCTTGCTGACTCTTTCTGCTGGTTTGGATGAATACCGAAGAGGTCGAATATCTGAATCTTGATGTCTGCACGGTAAGGGGGCAGGAAGTGGACCTTGCGATGCTCGCGCAACGCATTGTTGCAGATGGTCTTCAGTCCCTTCATGTTGATCGTGTTAGCCACGCCGACAGCGTCAGCCATGTCTTTCACCGAGTCAACACTGCCATACCAGACAATGTCGTCAATATCAATATCATCACCAACAAGCGTTTCGGTGTCATTGTCGATGTCGATAACACCAACTAATCCGTCACGCTTCTGACCGAAATAATAGAGGAATGATGAATCCTGGCGGAAGGGATAATACCCGTTTGCCGGAAAGTTTGCAGGTGATTCGTTGTTGCCGAAGAGCATGATGATACCACTCCCGACAAGCTCCTTCAGCTCTGCACGGCGCTTTACATAGGTTTCTTTGTTAAACATATTTCAAAAATTAGATGGTTTGAATGCAAAGATAGCTATTTTTGTTTGAAAGTTATTAACTTTGCAGTTGTTTTTTTACGTGAATTTATGCAAATTGATAGGAATACTGGATTGGTGTTGGAAGGAGGGGGCATGCGTGGCGTGTTTACCTCGGGTGTGCTGGATGCTTTTATGAAGCATGAACTTTATTTCCATTACACGGTGGCTGTGTCGGCAGGTGCGTGTAACGGGCTGTCATACGCCAGCCGCCAGCCTCGGCGTGCACGTATTTCCAACATTGACATGCTTACCAAGTACGACTATATCGGTCTGCGGCATCTCGTTACGCAGGGCTGCATCTTCGACCCCGAACTGCTTTATCATCGTTTTCCCTACGAGCTTGTCCCGTACGACTATGATGAGTATTTCCGTAATTGCAAGCGTGGCGACATCTTTGAAATGGTGGTGACAAACTGCCAGACAGGCTTTGCAGAATACCTTTCGGAGGCATCGGGTGATACGAACAGGCTCAATGAGTTGGCACGCGCTTCGTCAAGTCTCCCTTATGTCACCAAGATTATCATGATTGATGGTAAGCCGATGTTGGATGGCGGTATTGTTGACTCCATTCCTGTCTTGCGTTCCATAGAGACTGGACACGAGACGAATGTCGTTGTCAGCACACGCAATAAAGGTTGGAGAGATACAGGACGTGACCATAAACAACCCAAGTTTATCTACCGTAATTATCCTCGTCTGCGTGTAGCTCTGAGCCGTCGTATAGAGGCGTATAACCGTCAGCTTGACCTGGTTGATGAGTTGGAGGAGCAGGGCAAGATTCTTGTTATCCGTCCCGAGAAGCCGGTTGTCGTCGGGAGAATGGAAAAAGATGTCGATAAGCTCGAAGCACTTTATGAAGAAGGATTTATGTTGGGCGAGAAGTTTGTACGGGAAAACCTCCCTCCGTTCCTCCAAAAGAAGGGAGCACCTGACGGGATGCTGTCGGGAGAAGACTGAATGAGGACAGACAAAATATGGTTCTTCCGTTAAATGCATGGACACTTTTCGTATAGCTTTAACGGAAGAACCGAGGTCATTCATTAAACAAAAACATAGTCAAGATGGTCTTGGCTGTCTTTTTGTTATCATCCTCCGACACAGAAAACTTTTTCATTTTAATACTTTGAAAACCGAGACAACAGTTTGAAAAATCATGACATAATTTCAGGTAAAACACCTACAAATAAAGGCAAAAACACGAATAAAATGCAAGTTTGCAACCAACAGTAAATCAACTGGTTATAGAGTCGTACAAGAAAAGGTGCTTAATTGGACTTCAAAAGGGCGTTAGTTAGACCTCAAAAGGGCATCTATTGCAAGTCAATTGGGCGTCTTTTCAAAGCCAAAAGACCATGTATTGGTTTTGAGCCGTATGAAAATAGTTTACAAACATTGGTGGGTATGGGGATAAGTCGTTTGTAGAAGACGGAAAGACATGGTATTTATTTGCATTCTTATGTCATGCTTTATCCCTTTTTGTGAGACCGTCTAATTTTGGATAGTCATACCATACAGGTGTATAAACCCGTTATAAAGACATACCGGATGCCGACAAGAAAACAAAATCTGTTCAGGCTCTAATGGACTGATTGGTGGCAAAATGCAAAGAAGTTGTTTCAAAAGTATGGATGTGTGGCTTGTGCCTCCGTACTTTGAAACAACTTCTTTTTATGATGTAATATGGGTTGTGTTATGCTTTCAACTCATAGATTCTTGACAAGTAACCTGTCAGTCGTGTAGAATCGTTTGTTTGTCAACTTGCTTAACCCAACAACCTTACCGTTTGTCATTCCGTTTGTTTGTCAACTTAATTAGCAACATACTTTGGTGATTTACCGTACTTGTTGTCCTGAGGCTGGCTGTCAAAAAGGGTGAATACGAAAATAACAAGACCTAATACCATGTTTGCCAGATAGCAAAGCAATGCAAGGAGACCTGTGCTGCCACTCATGGCAGAACCAAGAACTCTCATCATCTCTGAAACGTCATTTGCTCTTATTGCCGATACGTATGCATAAAAATCGATAGCACTGGCGAAGAGTGCCGCAGCAACCAGACCAATACAAGCCTGAGCACCCCACCACCAGCCGCTTCTGCCAGTGTCATGCAGGCGTCGGAACAGCATTGATACGGCTCCAATAGTCATGAAGAGGAAGGCAAAAGGTCCTACAAATGGAATAATTGAGAGAACAAAGGATAAGATGATGAATGTAAGAAAGCCCCACCAATATTCAGAGCGACGGATACGTCCGTTGAACTGGAACATTTTTTTAAACAGGTTCTGTGCTGCTTCAGAAAAGCCTACTTGTGGTAATTCTTTAAATTGTGCCATAATAATTAATGTTTAAAAGTTAATATAAATATTTGTTTATCTTATTCTTTCAGTAAATCGGGACGTAATCGTCTTGTGCGTTCCATGGCTTGGTCGAACTCCCACTGCTTGATTTTAGCTTTGTTTCCACTGATCAGGATTTCAGGAACATCCCAACCATTATAACTGCGGGGGCGTGTGTAGATAGGCGCTGAGAGCATGTCGTCCATGAAGCAGTCGGAAAGTGCACTCTGGTCGTCACTGATAACACCGGGGACCAGTCGTACCACAGCATCGGCAATGATGGCTGCCGGCAGTTCACCACCCGTCAGTACGAAATCGCCGACGGATATTTCACGGGTGATGAGGTGGTCGCGCACACGCTGGTCAATCCCCTTGTAATGTCCTGCAAGTATGATGAGGTTGCCTCCCAAGGAAAGTTCGTTGGCTATCTTCTGGTTGAACTGTTCACCGTCAGGCGACGTGAAGATTACTTCGTCATAGTCACGTTCTTCCTTCAAGGCAGCAATGCAGCGGTCGATAGGCTCAATCTGCATGACCATACCAGCCTGTCCACCAAAAGGATAGTCGTCAACACGACGCCATTTATCCTTTGTGTAGTCACGAAGATTATGCAGACGAATCTCTGCCAATCCTTTCTTTTCAGCTCTGGCAAGGATACTCTCGTGTACGAATCCCTCCAGCATCTCTGGTAATACGGTGATGATATCTATTCTCATATTGCTACAAAGTTAACTAATCTTTTGCTATTACGTTGATAGTTTAAGAAAATTTTGTAACTTTGCCGCCGTTTCTAAATATATAAACAAAGAACAATTATGAAAAGATTCTTTTCCCTCGCTATCTGTCTGATAGCAGCTTTTGGTTGTGCAAGTGCACAAAACGTTCAGTTACATTATGACCTGGGGCACAGTCTTTACAAAGACATGAGTTCACGTGCGTCGGTTACGACAACAGTGGAAATGTTCAAACCTGACACCTGGGGTTCTACCTTTCTGTTCACCGATATTGATTATAAGAGCGATGGCGTAATCGGTGCTTATTGGGAAATTGCACGTGAGTTTAATCTTACGACGAACAAGCAATGGGCAGCGCACGTGGAGTATAACGGTGGTTTAGGAACCGGCAAGACGGCGGACAGCTATTATGGTAACCGTTACCAGCATGCTGTTCTTCTTGGTGGTGCATGGAACTGGGCATCAAAGGACTTTTCAAAGACGTTCAGCCTTCAGTTGATGTATAAGTATCAGTTTAAGAATGGTCATACGGGTGCGCATCCATTCAGTGGCTTCCAGCTGACAGAAGCGTTGGGTACGACCTTTGCAAAGGGGCTTTGCACCTTCTCTGGTTTCTGTGACCTTTGGTATGATCCAAATGTTAATGGTAAGTTGATTCTTGTCTCTGAGCCTCAGTTCTGGTTTAACCTCAATACGCTCAAGGGTATGAAGGATGTGAATCTCTCTCTGGGTACAGAGGTTGAAATCAGTAACAACTTCGTTTGGAATGACCGTGGCGAGAATAACCGCTTCTATGCTATCCCTACGGTAGCTGCCAAGTGGGCGTTCTAAGTAACCAAATAAAAAAGTTTTTAATGTGATATAGAAAAAGGAGACGAAGCAAAAATCGTCTCCTTTTTATTATGTTTTGTATTGTTTTTATCGTTAGAATAGACTTCCTTCTGTTGATTGAGAAGGGTTTTCTGCCGCTGTGTCTTGTGTAAAGCGGGCAATGAATTCGTCCTCGGAGATAATGGGGATGGAAAGTTCCTTTGCTTTCTTGTTCTTTCCTGAGGCACTTTCTATGTCATTATTAATAAGGAAATTCGTTGACTTGGAGACAGAACCTGTCACCTTGCCGCCCTGACTTTCAATGTAAGCCTTCAGTTCGTTGCGGTTTTTGTAATGGTGCACGTCACCTGTAACGACAAAAGTCAATCCCTGACAACCACTGCCTGTTGGGGCTGATGAAGGCTGACTGATGTTGAGTTCTGCCAGCAGATGCTGCAACATGGACTGGTTGTCAGCATCTTTCATCCATCGTACAAAACTTGCACTCTTCTCTGGTCCGATACCTGCAATGGTCGAGAAGACATCTTCCGCAGGGCTTTCTATAGCTGTTTTGATAAGCTCCTCCAATGGATAAGCAGACAACAGGCGGTTGCATACATCCTGTCCTACGAGCGGAATGTTAAGTGCAAAGAGTAGACGACGTGCCTCCACGCTGCGTGCTTTCTCAATGGCCGCAAGCAGTTTGGTAACACTTCTGTTGCCGAAACCGTCCATTGTACGTAGTTCTGTGGCGTGCTCTGTGAGATGGAAGAGGTCGGCATACTCACGAATCCAACCAAGGTTGATAAATTTCTGGATAGTCTGTTCAGACAGCCCGTCAATGTTTACACCCTCCTTTGACACAAACCTACCGAATTTCTTTAGCTGTTTGGCAGGGCAATGTGTATTTGTACAGTGTAGTGTACGTGTTCCGCTGACTTCGCTTTCGCTGACTTCTGTGGCCGAATGGCATACAGGACAAGTAGTAGGAATGTGGAAGCTGCCAACGCTTTCAATGACGTTGATAACCTTCGGGATAATCTTATTCGCCTTAATGACAGCTATCTTCGTTCCCTTGTCGCCAATCCCCAGACGTTCACACTCAGAAATGTTGCAGAGCGAGGCACGCTTTACGATCGTTCCTTCCAGTTCTACAGGACGGAAGACAGCCACTGGTGAAATCGTAGAGGCGGCACATGACCATTCTATATACTCCAGTTCCGTTTCTGCACTCTCGTCCTGCCACTTGAAGGCATAGCCTGCCCGTGTGGCATGATGACCTGTAACAGAACCTGTTGCGGCATAAGCAGTATCGTCGTATGAGATAACCAAACCGTCAACAGGGTAGGGAAATGGTGATGAGCTTGCTCCAGTAACTCTCTCTGTCCAATGATGGATAACAGCTTCTATGTTGTCAACAGTCGGCTGCTCGATGATTTCCCTGTCTATGGCTTTGAACCCTTGTTGTTCGAGCCATGCCATGCGTTCTCCCCAAGAGGTAATCTCCTCTTCTGTATAGACGAGTGTAAAGGGAATCCAGCACAAGTGTCGGGCTTTCACTTCATTGATATCTTTCAGTGTAAGAGAACCTGATGCGAGGTTGCGAGGATTAGCATATTCTTCCTCCGACTCCATGTTGAACTGTTCGAAATCGGGATAGCTGATGACCGCTTCGCCACGGATAACGAGGTGTCCTTTGTAAGGAATGTTCTGCAAGATACCGTCAATAGCCTTGGAAAGGTGGGTGATATTAGTCCCGATATGTCCATTACCACGTGTGACAACCTTTGTCAGTTTACCGTTATCGTATGTAGCAACAAGCGTCAATCCGTCCAACTTCCATGAGAGCCATATAGGTTTGTTTTCAGCCCATTTGGCAAGGTCTTCTACTTTCTTGGTCTTTGCCAAGGATAGGGCAGAGAACTCATGCTCCTCCTTTTTACCTGCAACATTATCGGCAGAAACATTCTGTGTCGGCGAATCGGGGAGTATGATACCTGTTTCTTCTTCTAATTTCTTGAGCTTGTCAAATGCAGCATCCCATTCATAGTCGGTCATGAGCTCTTCACGACCATTATAGTAAGCATCAGAAGCTGCGTTAAGTTGATTGACAAGGGATTGTATTTCTGTATTCATTGTATTGTTTGATGATTGACGATGATAAGTCGTTCTAAATTATTATAAGTTGAAACAGGTAATGACAAGTAGCTTGGTTTTGTTACCAGAGTTGCTTGATGAGTGCTGCATCGGCAGCCGTCCAGTTGAGTTCTGGCAGTTCTTCAGGTGTCAGCCAGCAGGAGTCAATATGTGCAAGGAGCTTGAAATCGTTATCACGTGCCATACAGTCGTATGCCGTAAGGCTGACAGTAAAGTCTGGATATTCATGTTTAACACTGCCAAGTTTTGCACCTACATAGATATTCCAGTCCAACTCTTCGTGCAGTTCACGCCGCAACGCCTCATAGTCATTCTCTCCTTTCTTTACCTTTCCGCCAGGAAACTCCCAGTGTTCAGCAATGTAGTCAGGACCTTTGCGCAGTCGCTGTGTGCAAAGAATCTTGTCGCCATCACGGACAATGGCACAGACAATGTTGAGATGTTTCTTTTTCATATCATTATTCTATAGTTCTGTTATATCTTAGCTTTTACTTCTTGCTTTGCATGCAAATATACTACAAATTACTGAATGATGCTCTTTTTCTTATAATTATTTTGGTTTGTTTATGTGCCAACTCATATCTTTTGTTTATCTTTGTACACCAGAAAAAGTATCGAAATTTTAAATATTATGTCTACACTAACAATTGCTATTATTGTTGTCTTCGTGCTGGGTTATATGCTCATTGCCATGGAGAGCCTTACTAAAATCAACAAGGCAGCCATTGCCCTGTTGATGTTCGTGTTCTGCTGGACGCTTTACATGTTTGATCCGGCACCGTTCGTACAGCTGATGCACCCTGGCTTCCAAGGCACAGGAGATCAGGTTGTATCATTTGTGAACTCCTTGATTACGGAGCATCTGGGTGATACTGCCACAACGCTCTTCTTCCTTATGGGAGCAATGACGATTGTGGAAATTGTCGATCAGAACGGCGGCTTCAACTGGGTGAAGGACGTGATGCAGTCAAAGACGAAGCGTAGTCTGCTGTGGAAGATAGCTTTCATGACCTTCTTCCTTTCTGCCATCCTTGATAACCTGACGACAAGTATCGTGATGGTTATGATTCTGCGCAAACTTGTTCAAGACAAGAAGGACCGTTTGATTTATGCGTCATTGGTCATCATCTCGGCAAACTCTGGTGGAGCTTTCTCTCCAATCGGTGATGTCACGACTATTATGTTGTGGAATGCCGGCATGGTAACAGCAGCAGGTGTTATCAGTGAGATTTTCATTCCTTCATTGATATCAATGTTGATTCCCGCTTTCTTGCTGCAGATGTCGCTGAAAGGAAAGATACAATATGATGACTTGTCTAATGACCTGACAGGTGACCGTGAAATATTGGAGTTTACCGGCATACAGCGTAAACTTATCTTTGGCATTGGTGTGGGTGGTCTCTGCTTTGTTCCTTTATTCCATTATCTTACCGACCTGCCTCCTTTTGCAGGTATTCTGCTGGTATTGGGAGTCTTGTGGACAGTGACGGAATTGTTCTATCGTGGTCTTCACAGAAAAAGAGGTGACGATATTCAGTTCTCAAAACGTGTGAGCAGTCTGCTAAGCCGTATAGATATGTCAACCATCCTTTTCTTCCTCGGTATTCTGATGGCTGTGGCTTGTCTGGAGGAAGTAGGTGTGTTGAAGGAGCTTGGAAGTGGCCTGAATACAGCCTTCAACAAAAATCATTATGCAGTGACGGGTATTATCGGTGTACTCTCATCAATTGTTGATAATGTGCCACTCGTTGCCGGTAGTATGGGTATGTATCCTGTTGAGGCAATGGGTGATATGGCTGTTGACGGTATCTTCTGGCAGTTGCTTGCTTACTGTGCTGGTGTGGGCGGTTCAATGCTCATCGTCGGTTCTGCCGCAGGTGTTGTTGTGATGGGACTGGAGAAGATTACCTTCGGCTGGTATATGAAGCGTATTACGTGGATTGCATTTGTAGGCTATATTGCAGGTATCCTTTCATACTGGATTATCCGCACGTTTATCCTTGTAAGTCCTCTTTAGGAGTTTAATCTTTAGAACATTATAATTCAGCAGGGACATAAGCCCTTGTCTGTCCGAAGAAACATATTTTTATATGGACAGATTTGGGCTTTTGTCCCTATATTTTTTGTTTTCTGTCATATAAGTGGAGCTTGGGGACGGGTTTTACAATCATTTTTTTTGCTTTGTTTATGCTGAGCTTGATAGATTTTTCGTAACATTGAGCGTGTGAAATATATTTACATTAATTGTCACTTTCCCTATTTGATATAGACGCAAGAATGTGTTTTGTTTCACCTTTGTAACCTGTTGGAAACAAGTTGGTTATAAAGGCTCTTTTCAAAAGGTGCTTAATTGGACTCTTAAAGGGCGTTAGTTAGACCTCAAAAGGGCATCTATTGCAGGTCAATTAGGCGTCTTTTAGAAGCCAAAAGAGCATATGTTGCAATCGGTGTGCTGAAAAAACAAGACAAACCCCGTACGTGTAAGTGTTTGTTCGTATTTGTATAAAAGAATAGGGGTGCATAAATCTATGCACCCCTATTTATTACTTATATCATGACTTATACCATCTTGACCTTGTGGTAATGTGTTCTATAAAACTTTATGGTTGTTTTGATTCTTTGTATAAGTCGTAAAGCTAAGCTGTTTGTAGTTTTATCTTAGTTGGCAAAGCGTACGTTCTGTGCGCTGTAGCCTACCTTGATGTTGCCCTGGATCAGTTTGCCCTCTGGTGAGTAATAGAACACTTCACTTGGTGCTTTATAGCTTGGATTGTCGATAACATAGATGTATCCCTTGTTGTCAACATTCACCTGCTGTGGTTGCTGAAGACCTGTCATGTCAATATTAGTTTCTGTTCCAGTCTTCAAGTCATGGACGAAGAAGCGTTTGTTTGTATCATAGTAAGTTGCATACAGGCATACAAGTGCGTTCTTCTGTATATTGTAAGCAATAGCACTTGCTTTGCAAACGCTTGTAACCTTGTCGGTTGTAGCATCAATCTTCTGTACAAGAGCGTTTTCGCTGTGGTAAGCTGATACAAAGTAAATGTCATTACCCACGGCAATACTCTGGTTGTAAGGATTCAGAGCAACTTCAACTTCTTTTACTTTCTTGAAAGAGCTAAGGTCAACAATGGATATAGATTTTCCCTTGTTGTCATAATTGTGGTCAGACATGTTGGCATACAGTTTACCGTTGGCAACAGAAATAGCCTCTGGATATGGACCTACTTCAACTGAGTCAACGATTGGCTTTTGCATGTCGTTGGGGTTCATCTTATAGATTTTACCACTATATGCGGAGAAGTAAACGTATTTTCCATCAGTAGCCAGATAGCGTGGCTCAACTTTGGGCATGAGTATTTTCTTTTCAAGTCTTCCTAAACGGTTCAGAATTTCAATCTTAGACGAAGTGGTGCTGGTAATGACAACCTTGTTGCCGAAGACAATCAGGTCCTGTGCATCGCCAACCTCTTCTCCGTTCTGTGCAGTGTAAGCATCATAATAGCGGAAAGGTGATTTGGGGCGGTCGGTGGCATTGTAGAATAGAATGCCGATAGTTCCGTCGTTCTGCTTCCAGTTTCCTGCACAGGAAACGTAGGTTGTTGGTGATGTTACCTCCGGCTGTGTGCCATTGTCAAAGTCATTGTCATCACTACAAGCGGTGAACGTAAGCGCTGACATCAGAATGATACCAAGCGCAAGGAGATTCTTTTTCATTTTTCTTATTGTTTTGTTTATAATTGTTGTTATCTGTTTTAATCCTTCTTCCATAATTCTTTCTATCTTCTTCCTCTTGTTTTTGCCCTTTTGTTTTCTTTTTCCTCAGAGCTTCCAGCTTACTGAGAGCCGCCAGTTGGTGCCCGGCATAGGATAGAAGCGTACAACCTCATAGTTTTTGTTGCCAAGATTGCGCACATCGAGCTGTAAGCGTAGCTGTTGTTTGAGGATTCGGAAATTCTTTGAAAGCGTAACGCTATGGTCTGTAAAGCCTGTCATACGGTTTTGTGGGATGGAATATCCCAGTGAATAGCGTTCACCCATCAGCAGTACATTATAACTTAAATCCATCCAAGGGGTGTGCAGCAGTGTGCTGGCTGAGCCGGAGTGGAGTGGGGTGTAGGCTATCTGGTCACCATAGAAGACGTCAGTGGGGTTCGTTCTGTCGGTTGCATTGAGCAGACTATAGCTTCCTGTCATGCTAAGCGACCAATCATTAATCCATCGTTTCTCCATGTTGGCAGACAAGTCAAGCCCAATCTGTCGAACCTTTCCTGCATTCATCATCTGCCAATAGAACATCCTCGGCACTGCAATAATCTTGTCAGTGACGTTGCCGAAGTATCCATCTGCCGTCAACGAAAGCTGAAGTGCATGGTTGAAGGTGTGAGAGTAGGTTGCACCGAGGTTCCACTGGCGTGACTTCTCTGGGTTCAGACGGCGGTTGCCAACACCTGTATAATAGAGTTCGTTGAGTGTTGGCGTGCGGAAAATGTCCTTGTAACCAAGGCGGAAACGGAGGTCTTGCAGGCAACGCCATTGTAAACTGAAAGCAGGAGAGAGGCGGTGGAATCCGTTAGAGGCATTCCCCAGTTTCACTCGTTCGCTGATATTCGTTGCAAGGAGTGAGCTGTTGAAGGTGAATTGTCCAGTACGATAGTTTGCTGCCAGCGCCGTCCACAGGGAGTTGCGTGTAGGGTTGGCAGCCTGTGGGAGCGTCATTGAGAGGTGATTATGCGCATAGTCCTGTGCCAGGGAGAGGTGAAGTCCCTGCAAGGGTTGGGTCCATAGCGTAGCTGTCAGGTATGCCTCCTGCTGTCTGTAGGTGTCTTCTTTATAACCACCAGCGGGCACATCCGAGTAACGTGACCATGAGTAGTTCCACTTGGCAGCTGCTTTCAGCTTGATATGCTGGCTGAATCGGTTTTCATAGAAGAACTGTGTAAAGACGTTTTTGTCTGCCAAACGCTCGGCAGAGTAGGTGTTGTCGTAGATGACTGCACCCGGTAAGCCTCGATGAGAGGTGAATCCGTATGCCTTCCACTTCAGGGTCTGACGGTTGTTGAGCTGATAGTCAAGGTTTACTTCGCCTCGCCAAGTTTCAATGTCGCTGTTGTTGCGCCGCTCATGGATGGTCTTTATACCGTTTTTCAGCTTGAAGAAGTATATTCCGTCAGCTCTTTCATAGCTTCCGTATGCACCGATGGCGAAATGGGAAAACTGCTGGCGGAAGAGTAGGGAAGGTGAGAATAGCCCGTAACTTCCCGTGCGAACGGTCGTAGAGAGGTTAGTCTTCTGTCCTGTTGTTTCACTGTTACGGTCTGCATAGCTTTGCAGTGTGCTGATGTTAATCATTCCTGCGGAAGCGTATGACTTCGCACTCTGATAGACATCATCGTCCTGTCCTATCTGAAGACTTACGAGCGAGACATTGTCGAGTGTAAAACGGGAAAGGTCAACTTGTCCGCTCTGGCAGTCACCCACCTGTACGCCATCATAGACAACGCCTGTATGTCCCGCACCAAGTCCACGGATGTTGACCGTCTTCATACCACCTACACCGCCGTAGTCCTTCACCTGCACACCGGAAAACCGTTTCAAGGCATCACCCATGTCACGGATGCCAAGACGTTCCATGTCAGCGTGTGAAAGTGTTTGTATGGGTGAACTAGCCAATATGTTTCCTGAAATACGGAAACCATTGACTACAACCTCCTTAATTGTTTGTGTTGTGTCAGTATCGACAGTCTGTGCTATCATTCCGAGAGGGCACAATAACAGTAAGAAGGAAGCCAGCTGCCTCATATCTCATGCTGTAATCAAAGGGTTCTATGCAGTGCCCTTCCTCGAGGGATGCAATGACTTGCAATGGCAGGTCTTCTGACTTGTTGTCCAAAGTGTAGCAAACGCCTTCGGTTCTATGTCAACTAGTGGCTTCTGTTTGCCTATAAAAGACAACTTACAGCTGCGGGACAGTAGCGGAATCGCACCGCTTTCCCTTTTTAATCATGATGGTAATGAACCTATTGCAGTTGCAAAGGTACGATAAAGAGAAGAGATTGGCAAATAATGTCGTGTCTTTCTGTGTCTTATGCAAGTCAATCTCTACATGCCGTTCGTGCTTTATCATTCTATATTGGTTGCAGAATACATGCTTTGTTTATCCCAATAAGCTGAAATGTTGTATACGTTTCTGTTTATGGGCATTGGAAATAAATCAGCCGAATTTCCTCTGTAGGTGTTTCATCTTGTGACCTCCCCATTCATTATCATCCACGTAAACGAAGCCTACGTGATGATAAAGCCGTTCTGCCTGTGGATTTCCTGTGTCAACGAGCAGTCCTGTGGGTAGATTCATCTTCCTGCCCTTTGCTATTGTGGCTTCAAGCAGTTGTGTGGCAATTCCTTGTCCACGGAAATCCTTGTCCACGCAAAGTGAATCAACATACAGCTCACCTGCTGTTGTCTCGTCATCCATGTCCGAGTAATCACGCCCGAAAACAGCCAGTGCTCCATCAACGAAGGGCTGCCTAAGTCTGCGAAGTGTGGCACCGTCGTAGCTGACACAGATACCAGCAATATTGTTGCTCTCTGTTATTGCAACAAGCGTATTAAGATAGGAGTATTGTGAGTCATCACGTTCCACAAGTGTTGTTATCAGCTGATGAAACTCTTCCAAGGTGTGGTCAGGTCCTGCAAACCACTGACAGCAGTCGTAGTTCATTGCCTCCATTATCAGGTGGGCTATCGCTGCTGCCTGCTCTTTTTGTGCATCTTCAATCCTAATCATGGTGCGAAGATACGAAAACTATTTGGTTAAATGTGCCAGTCATGGGTATATTATATAATAAGGTGTGTTTAACATCTATCGAGCATTTGAAATACTCACTACTTCAAGACACCATAAAATCCTACCGACCAACTTGGCAAAACTTCCTTTTTGTAATAATAAAATCAATCATAGAAAATTATAGATGCTTAATTGCGTTGCAACTAAGCCTTAATTGAGGTCTAACTAAGGCTTAATTGAAGGTTAAAAGGGCGTTAGTTAGAACCCATTTAAGCACTGATAATTTTACCACTTTGTAATTAGTTGATATTCTGTTGGTTGTACACGTGTGCTTTTGTAGAGCCTGTTTATGATTCAAAGAAGACTTTTCGGCATGTTATGTAAAGATATTTCGCAGCTCCAAATTGCTTGTTCAAGAACTGTTTGCATTTCCTTGAAAGAGTCTACATGTATTACATGCTGATGTATGTCTGTCCTATTATCAGGCAATAACAACATTTTTTTGACGTATGTTTTCAAAGCACTCTGATAACTGATTTCGGTTAAAAAAAATACCCTCAACCCCTGTTCGATACGAAAAAGGGTTGAGGGTGAGACTTATGTTTTTAGGAACTTAAGTCCTTCATTGCTTACTGTGCAGCTTCGCCGCCTTTGCCCTGCATCTTTGCAGCAGCTTCCTGTGCAGCCTTCTTAGCAGCTTCCATCTGCTCTGGTGTTACTGATTTGGCAGCCTCCTGTGCTTTTGCCATACCCTCAGTGATAGCCTTTGCGTCAGCCTTTGAAGCAGCACCGATTGCAGCACCGATAGCCTCAGCTGCAGCTTCATTACCAGAAGCCTTCAATGCAGCCTGAAGATTCTCAGAGTTGTCAAGCATCCACTGCTGGAGCTTGGTGATGTATTCCTGAGCCTCCTGTGGGTTCTTCTGAGCCAGTTCAGCCATCTTTGTCTGGGCGTTAGTAAGCAGTTCAGACAGTCCCTTGCCATCCTTTGCCTTCACTTTCTCGTTGAGCTGTTCAACCAGCTGGTCAGCGTTAGCTGGAGCTTCAGCTGCTGCAGTAGATTCGTTAGTAGCAGAATCAGTCATAGCTGCTTCAGCATCAGCCTTTGGTGCATTTGTCTTACTGTTGTTACAACTTGTCAGCGTCATCGCTGCTACGGCGATTGCCATAATAAAAACTTTCTTCATAATTTCTTTAGTTTAGGTAAAATTGGAAGTTTCTTTTGAATTCTCGTCAAAGATAGGTATAATTCTGTTCACTTGTTTGTCTTGTTAGGATGATTTAACTTTTAAGTTGTGAAAAAATGTTTACTCTATCTGTTTGGAGGGAATATTGAGTTTGTACTTGTTGTCTGTCCCAATAATTACACCCCTATCTTACTACGTAATCTCTTTTACCTTATTTCCGCAGCATTATTTCTTGTGAGAAATCCAAGTGCCTGAGAAACAAAGTCCTCAAAACACTTGGATATGTCAGAATTTTCACCTATCTTAGTGCTATCAAATAATAAACAAGCAAAAATCTGACATGACAAAGGTAGCAATTAAAAACGAGAATATCATTTCTTTCGGAGGAATTTATCACATCATAGACGTTTTTCAAAGTTGGGCTTTGAAAAATGCGTGGATGTTTTTCGTATAGCTTTAATGAAAGAACTGAAGTTATGCATTAAATAAAAACATAGCCAAGACCGTCTAGGCTACCTACTTTGTTATCATCCTCCGATGCAGAAAACCTTTTCATGTAAATACTTTGAAACAGCAGGCAACGGATTGAAAAATCATGACATAATTTCGGATAAAATACCTACAGATAAAGGCAAAAACACGTGTAAAAAGCAAGTTTGCAACCAACAGTAAATCAATTGGTTATAAGGTCATGCAAGAAAAGGTGCTTAATTGGACTTCAAAAGGGCGTCAGTTAGACCTCAAAAGGGCATCTATTGCAAGTCAATTGGGCGTCTTTTCATAGCCAAGAGACCATGTATTGGTTTTGAGTTGTATGAAAATAGTTTACAAACGTTGATTGATATGGGAATAAGTTGTTTGTTGAAGACGGAAAGACATGGTATTTGTTTGCTTTTTCTGCATTTTTATTTTGTGCTTTATCCTCCTTTGTGAGACCGTCTGATTTTATGCATAGACAAGCCTCAAGCCTCCCCGAAGAGCCTCATGTCAACATATAGAGCCCAAAAAGACATCTCAACATATAAAATCGCCTCACAAGGAAAAACGCTGCGAAAATGAGGTTTTATATAGATAGTATCGTTTTGTATTTGGAAAAGGAAATCCCTTTTGTCATATAATTTATGTTTGCTTTTGGATAGTACAACTCTTTATAAAAAAGAAATAACCTTGTAGTTAGACGGGAAAAAGTTTATGCGCTGATTACTGATGCCAGATTAATAGAACTATCTTCTTTAAGGGGATAATCCACGTTTGGGGAAATAAAAAAAGAGACTCCTCCATGTTGGAGAAGTCTCTTTGCGTATACTATATAGTGCTCTGACTATATTTATTCAATCTGTGTGGTAGGTGATTAAGCCTCCTCACTCCAGTCTTCCTTAGTCTTACGAACGTAGCTCTGGTAACGTAGCTTGGCCATATCCTCGCAAGCCTTGAAGAGCTCCTCGCCCTCATCAGGGTAAGCCTTGAGGACAGAGAGGAAACGAACCTCGCTGCGGAGGAAGTCCTGGAACCTGCTCCAATCTGGCTCCTTAGAGTCGAGACTAAATGGGTTCTTGCCCTCGTCAGCCAACAGTGGGTTATAACGCCAGAGATGCCAGTAACCACAAGCTACTGCGCTTGCCTCCTGAGCCTGGCTGCGACCCATACCGCCCTTAACCTTCAGACCATGATTGATACATGGAGAGTAAGCGATGATGAGTGATGGACCTGGATAAGCCTCAGCCTCACGGATAGCCTTCAATGTCTGTGCATTGTCAGCACCCATAGCAATCTGGGCTACGTAAACATAACCGTATGTAGTTGCCATCAGACCGAGATCCTTCTTGCGGATACGCTTACCCTTAGCTGCGAACTGAGCAATAGCACCGAGTGGAGTAGACTTAGAGCTCTGACCACCAGTGTTAGAGTAAACCTCAGTATCGAGAACCAAGATGTTAACATCCTCACCTGAAGCGATAACGTGGTCGAGACCACCGTAACCGATGTCGTAAGAAGCACCGTCACCACCGATAATCCACTGGCTGCGCTTAACGAGATAGTGGTCGAGAGTCTTCAGCTCTGCACATACAGGGCATCCCTTCTCTGCACCAGCAGCAATCAATGGCTTCAACTTAGCAGCTGCAACCTTTGATGCATCAGCATCCTCTATGTTGTCGAGCCACTCCTGCGCAGCCTCCTTGAAGTCAGCAGGTGTGTGGTCGTTAGCCATAGCGTCGTTAAGGAGTACGACGATACGCTCACGCATCTTCTTGTTACCCATTGCCATACCCATACCGAACTCACAGAAGTCCTCGAACAATGAGTTGTTGAAGGCTGGTCCGTGACCATCCTCGTTGGTTGTGTAAGGAGTAGAAGGTACTGAAGCTGAGTAGATTGAAGAACAACCAGTAGCGTTAGCAATCATCTCACGGTCACCGAAGAGCTGTGAAACGAGCTTAACGTATGGAGTCTCACCACAACCAGCACAAGCACCAGAGAACTCGAACAATGGCTGAGCAAACTGAGAGTTCTTAGCGTTAGACTTGATATCAACGAGATGCTGTTTAGTCTTAACGTTCTTAACGAGGTACTCCCAGTTAGCCGCACGGTGGTTAGCCTCTTCCTCGCCAGCTACGAACTGAGTCATAGAGAGAGCCTTGTTACCCTTCTTGCCCGGGCAAACATCAGCACAGTTGCTACAACCTGTACAGTCGAGAACTGATACCTCAATACGGAACTGCATTCCCTTGAGCTGCTTTGGAGCGATGATGTCAAGCGTCTCCTCGTTGAAGTTAGCCTTCTCTTCCTCGTCCAATACGAACGGACGGATACAAGCATGAGGACAAACGTATGAACACTTGTTACACTGGATACAGTTCTCTGCATCCCACTTTGGAACGAAGGTTGCAACACCGCGTTTGTCGAATGCAGCTGTACCTACTGACCAAGTACCGTCAACAGTGCCATGATTAACAAAATCAGAAACCTTCAAGAGGTCACCTGCCTGTGCGTTCATCGGGCGAACAAGTTCCTTAACGAATGCTGGTGCATCGTCAGCCTTAGCATCGTCGTCAGCGAGGTCAGCCCAAGCTGGGTCGATAGCCAACTGCTTGTACTCGTTACCACGATCAACAGCAGCGAAGTTCTTGTCTACGATATCCTGCCCCTTCTTGCTGTAACTCTTAACGATGAACTTCTTCATCTGGTCAACAGCAAGGTCGAGAGGAATAACCTCTGTAATACGGAAGAATGCAGACTGGAGGATAGTGTTGGTACGGTTGCCGAGACCAATCTCCTGTGCAATCTTTGTAGCGTTGATGTAGTAAACGCTGATATTGTTCTTGGCGAGATAACGCTTAACCTTGTTAGGAATGAAGTTTACAAGCTCCTCACCATCGAAGATAGTGTTCAACAAGAAAGTACCGTTCTTACGCAAACCGCGTGTTACATCGTACATGTTCAAGTAAGCCTGAACGTGACAAGCAACGAAGTTAGGAGTATTTACCTGATAAGTAGAACGGATTGGGTTGTCACCGAAACGGAGGTGAGAACAAGTGAAACCACCAGACTTCTTAGAGTCGTAAGAGAAGTAAGCCTGACAGTACTTGTTCGTGTTGTCACCGATAATCTTTACAGAGTTCTTGTTAGCACCAACGGTACCGTCAGCACCAAGACCGTAGAACTTAGCCTCGTATGTGCTTTCGCCACCTAATGGAATCTCCTCAACCTCTGGGAGAGAAGTGAAAGTTACGTCATCAACGATACCTACGGTGAAGTGATTCTTTGGCTCTGGCAACTCAAGATTGTTGTAGACAGCGATAATCTTGGCAGGTGTAGTGTCGGCAGAACCGAGACCATAACGACCGCCAACAATCAATGGCTTGTTCTCAACATCATAGAATGCGCTCTTAACATCAAGGTACAATGGCTCACCCTCTGCACCTGGCTCCTTCGTGCGGTCAAGAACTGCAATACGCTTAACAGACTTTGGAACTGCAGCGAGCAAGTGCTTAACAGAGAACGGACGATAGAGGTGTACGGCAACCATACCAACCTTCTTACTCTGAGACATCAAGTAGTCGATAGCCTCACGAGCAGCTTCAGTTGCTGAACCCATCAGGATGATGATATTTTCTGCATCCTCAGCGCCATAGTAATCGAAGAGATGGTACTCACGACCAGTAATCTTTGACATTTCGTTGAGATAGTGCTCAACAACCTCAGGTACGTTTTCGTAAGCACCGTTACTTGCCTCACGGTGTGTGAAGAATGTCTCTGGGTTCTCAGCGGTACCACGAACAACTGGACGCTCTGGTGACATTGCACGGTCACGGAAACGCTTGATGTCCTCCTCGTCAACTAATGGGCGGATATCCTCTGCATCTACGCACTCAATCTTATGATACTCGTGTGATGTACGGAAGCCATCGAAGAAGTTGATGAAAGGTACTGAAGTCTTCAATGATGCAAGGTGAGGAACTGCAGAGAGGTCCATAACCTCCTGTACAGAACCGGAACAGAACATAGCAAAGCCTGTCTGACGGCAAGCCATTACGTCCTGGTGGTCACCGAAGATACAAAGAGCGTGACTTGCGAGTGTACGTGCTGAGACATTGAATACACATGGCAAAAGTTCACCGGCAATCTTGTACATGTTAGGAATCATCAAGAGAAGACCCTGTGATGCGGTGAAGGTTGTCGTGAGAGCACCAGACTGCAGTGAACCGTGTACGGCACCTGCTGCGCCACCCTCTGACTGCATCTCTTGAACGCTTACTGTCTGACCCCAGAGGTTCTTGCGGCCGCGTGCTGACCACTCGTCAACGTGCTCAGCCATTGGAGATGATGGTGTGATAGGATAGATAGCTGCTACTTCAGAGAACATGTAGCTCACGTGAGCAGCGGCCTCGTTACCATCACAAGTGATAAACTTCTTTTCTTTAGCCATTTTGAAATTTATTAAATGAATATTGTTATAATGTTTTTGGTCTTGCCTAATAAAGGAAACCCATCAGCCAAAGCGGTACTTGGTTCTCTTTTCCCACTTCAGTATTGTATATAGTATAGGTTGTGTCGCTACTGAATCTCTTTTTGGTTTTCCCAGTGTCACACACCTTGAACTTTTCTTTTTGATTGATGATGTAAATACCCTGTTTGTTGCCTTCGTTCACAGAACACACCTCTTGTATGGCATTGACGAAGAAGGTTTCCATGACCTGCTGCTGGTCAAGTTGGATAGGGTAGATGGCATATATCAGATTGGAATTCTGCAGTATTACCTTTGCAGGCTTCTTGGGAAATTCCTGTCCGACTGGGTAAACAAGATTGATGAGTCGTGCATCGGCAAGGTTCTTGATGTAGTTCATTACCGTAGCTCGGCTCGTGTTGATTTCTTTGGCAAGGTTGCTGATGTTGGGAGCCTTAGGTCCCTCAAGTGCCAGAAGGTAGAACAGCTTTTTGATTTTGGTGAGATACTTCAGGTCTATCTGTTTGATGAGAAGAATGTCCACCTCGGTCATCATGTTCATTGTCTTCAGAAGATTCTCAGAAAAGTTCCGGTGTTCCAGGAAGAAAGGGTAGAAACCATGGTGAATGTAGTCCTTGAAGTATTTCATCGGACTCACTTTGGAGAGAATCTGTCTGGTAATCTCCTCATGATTGTTTAGTATATCCTTTAGTGTATAAGGCTCAAACTTCAAGTCTGTCTGTAGATTCAGAAATTCGCGGAATGAAAAGCCCCGAAGGTTATAGCTTTTTACAATACCATTAAGTTCGGGGTTTTCTTCTTTCAACCTCATGACGCTTGAGCCCGTGAATACAATCTTCAGCCCTGGATAATTGTCATAACACAGACGAAGCTCACGGCTCCAGTCAGGCTGCTTGAATACCTGGTCAATCAGCAGTACTTTCCCTCCAAGGCGGCAGAATTCGCCTGCGAAGTCTGCAATGCCCCTGCCTTGGAAGTAAAAGTTGTTCATGTTTATGTAAAGGCATTGGCGGTCTGTAGAGGCATAGCGTTCTTTGGCATATTGCAGAAGGAAAGTGGTTTTTCCTACGCCTCTCGTACCCTTGATACCAATGAGTCTGTCATCCCAGTTTATCTCATCCATGAGACGGCGACGCACTGGGGCATTTACATGCTCCACCAGGTATGTATGAGTGCGAAAGAATGCGTCCATCTTGTTCCCGTTATATAATATAATGTAAATGCAAAGTTACTATTTATTTCTCTTATTTGCAAACTATAGATAGCAAAAAATGATTTTTTTTGTTTTTATTTTGTGTTACATTTGCTTTGATGTACCTTTGTACAATATAAACAAAGGTTTTCAATGACACTACACGTATTTAATCCCGAACATGACATAGCGTTAGCTTATGATAATAAGTACTTTACGGCTCCGCATGCCGGTAGGCAACTGCGTTACGACCTGGAGTATCTGCCAGCCCTTTGGGCAAGGGAGGGCGACTGTGTGTTGGTTGAGAACATGGCTTCTGCCAGTCATCATGCCCGTCGTCTCATGCGTTATAGCGAGCAGGTTCGCTTTGTTGATAGAAAGGAAATGGAACGTCTGGCAGGGCAGGTTGGCAAGGTGCAGCCTTGGGGATGGGACTCGGCTGTGAAGTTCCAGTTGGAACAGATGGGTGTCAGTGTTGCGGTTTTGCCTGATGATGTACAGCTTTCAGAGATTCGGAAACTTAGCAACCGTCAGTTCTCTTCTGCTGTATTGAAAGGGGTGTTGGAGCGTCTTGCAAACCCTGTCCTGCTCGGTGAGGCTTCCTATGTAGATCATATTGTGGAGTTAGAGCGTGTTCTAAACGATACAGGGAAGGCTGTAATTAAAGCTCCTTGGAGCAGTAGCGGGCGGGGAGTACGCTATGTTGATACGGTCTTGGATGCGGCTTTGGCAAACTGGGCTAAGAATGTTGTCAAGAGTCAGGGCGGTATCATGGTTGAGCCTTATTACAATAAGGTAAAGGATTTCGGCATGGAGTTCTTCTCTGATGCGGACGGTGTTCATTATGCTGGTCTGTCGGTCTTCCATACAGTCAATGGAGCGTATGTTGGTAATAGCCTTGCTGGTGAGTCGGAGAAGCGGTCAGTACTGACGGCTTATGTGTCGGGTGAATTGCTGGATAAGGTTGCAGATGTATTGGAACAGTTGCTTTCCAGTAAGTTGCGAGGCGTTTATCATGGTGCATTAGGTGTTGATATGATGATAGTTGCATCTGATGTGGGGTTCATGCTTCATCCTGTTGTTGAAATCAATCTGCGGCACACGATGGGACATGTTGCCTTGGCATTGTCAGTTCGGAATGAGTTTCATGAACGGATGATGCGTATAGATTATGATGGGTCGCATTATCACCTGCATATAGTACACAAGGATAGATGATTGCTGTAAACGGAATGCCGGTTTATTAACTTCATACAAGATTGTTACCAAGCACTGGTAATATCATTACAAAGCGTTTGTAATATGATTATAATGATTGGTGTCCGATAAGCCTTTTCCCTATAAATTAGCCATTAGTGTCTTGCTATATCTGATTATAACGACAGTAACACCCTCTTTTTCCATTTTTAACCGACGTGTTGTTGCCCAGCACAAGTGGTGTTATTGGTCAACACCATTGGTGTTGACCAATAACACCATGTCAATATGTTGCTGGGATGCGAGCAACTTGTTGTTTGAGAAGTGCTGTGCTGCCATAAGCAAACAATACTTTTTGGATTAGCAGGCTCGCTTTTTCAAAGACAACACGCTGTTATCTGCTTAAAAGAGACTCTGCATTGGAGCCATATACCATTTAAGTTTTATCGGACAGCAATAGATTACAAAGCGTTTATGGCATGCTTGTCTGGTGTCAGTAATATTATTGCCAGATGGATGTTAGGTGCAGTTAATTAGCTTGCTTTTGTCTTGTTTGGCTTTAGTTGTTATACAACCAGTAGACCAATCCGGTAACTCCCAGCGCAATGATAGTTGCGATGATTTTCATGATTCTGTTCAGTGTCTGGCGGCGACGTGCTGCCGGAGTAGAGGGGGCGTTGTGCCTCCTTTGGCTATGACTATGGTGGTGATGATGTTTTGTCATGCTTTTTAGAGTTTGTACAATATATTTCTTGTCGTTAGTATAAATTCACATTAATTGGTACAAAGATATAAAAATCACGAATATACGCATTGTATATCCGTGATTTTTTACTTTTTTATTTTAGAAGCGGAAACTCAGTTCTAAATCAAACATGGAGTAGTTGGGATGTCCTGTAGGACCATTCTGTGCGCGGTCGTGAACGTAAGAATAAATACCACTCAGTTCAAGGTTCTTGGTGAGCTGGTAGTCAAGCCCTACGTCATATTGTGTGCGCTGTTTCTGTGCACCATCTGATGGCTGGTACATGTCGTAACGTGCCTTGGCGTGGAATTTCTTGGGGATGATAGGTGCAATAACCAGTGCATAGACACCCTGAGCCTTGTTGCCGTCAGCACTCAGACTACAGTCAGTTGCTGCCGCATTGTCGGTGTTGCTGAGTGCTTTGGCAAAGCCATAGCCGGTAGAATGAACAAACTCTGAGCGGACAGTCCAGTCATTCACCTTGTACTCGGCTGAAACAGCATAGCGACGCTGCTGCAGGCTGCGTACACCTGTCTGTGGATTTCCTGCTTCGTCCGTCCAGCTTCCCTTCCGGGCGTATGACCCAGTCCATCCGAACCATCCTAATCTCATGCCCTCTACAGGCATTACCCATACGCCTCCGATGATGTTTTTCTGCTGGTCAACATCCTTCACGTTGATACCCTGTCCGTTGAATACGCCCACTTGATAGTGAACGAGATTTCTGCCCGCATTGTTTTTCAGGAAATCACCCTGTATCTGAACACCGATGTCACGCCCGTTAGAGGGCTGTGCACCTGCACGGTCAGAGAAGCTGGCTAACTTCAGAACGCTCTGTGCCGCACTCATAAATCCTTGGTCGATAGGATGGATTGGGTTGTCGAAGGTAAAAGGATTCTTGAACTCTCCTGCCTTCACACGGAAGAAATCGTATTTCTGCCATTCTATAAAGAGGTCTATTACACGTGGAGATGCACCCAATGTGGATGTATTGCCGTTGAACTGCAGCTGTGCCTTCCAAGCCCAGTCGTCAAGGATACGACCGTCAAGTGAGACACGTCCCAAACGAAGATTGAAGGTGTTTGACTTGCTGGTCTGACTGTTGTGCAAACCATTATATTGATATTGCACGATACCATAGCCTGACAGTTTTACATTATTGATCCACTTCGGGGTCTGTGCTTTGCCAAAAACAGAACATAACACCATTGCTGTTAGGATAATTGTTTTTCTCATGACTATGAAATTTTAGGTAACGATAATATGTTTTGGTTGATAATACAGATGTTAATAATGCAAAGATAATATTTTATCAAGTATCAACAAAATATTATCTGTCTTTTATTATGTGTTTTTCTTTGTAAGTTCAGACTGCTATATATATAAGGTAAAGATGCCTGCTGTGCGGGCTTTTGGAAACTTTGCTTCCGTAAGCAGGCATAGAAGGCAACCTGTTATATCTGAAAATTGTGTTTAAGTGATGATTTTTCTACCTTTTCTCCAATAGCACAACGTTCTCTACGTGTGGTGTATGTGGGAACATGTCGACTGGCTGGACAGCCGAAACCTTGTAGTCGGCATCGAGTAGAGCAAGGTCACGTGCCTGTGTGGCAGGGTTACAGCTGACGTAAACGATACGTTTCGGGCTGGCACCGAGGATGACATTGACGACGTCAGGGTGCATTCCTGCACGTGGGGGATCGGTGATGATGACATCCGGGCGTCCGTGTTTTCGGATGAAGTCTTCTGTCAGAATGTCTTTCATGTCACCTGCATAGAAGAGCGTGTTGTCAATCTCGTTGACCCCGGAGTTTACCTTTGCATCTTCTATGGCCTCTGGAACATACTCGATACCGATTACTTTCTTAGCTTTCTTGGCAACGAAGTTGGCAATGGTTCCTGTTCCTGTGTAAAGGTCATATACGAGTTCGTTACCGGTAAGGTTTGCAAACTCCCGAGCTACTGAATAAAGATGGTAAGCCTGTTCGGTGTTAGTCTGATAGAAACTCTTTGGACCTACCTTGAATTTCAGGTCTTCCATCGTCTCAAAGATATGGTCATTACCCTTGAAGAGGATGAGGTCGAGGTCGTTGAAAGTGTCATTTCCTTTCTGATTGTCAACATAGAATAGAGAGGTAATCTGTGGGAAACGGTCAGCGATATGTTGCATCAAAGCCTTTGCACGCTCGTCGTCTCCCTCTTCGTCATAATGGAACTGTACGAGGACCATCCATTCGCCCGTGTTGGAGTTGCGCACCATGATGTCACGCAGCAAGCCATGCTGTGCACGGATGTCATAGAACTTCATTCCTGTGCTGAGTGCATAGTCACGGATGTCATTGCGGATTTCGTTGCAGAGATTGTCCATCAGCCAGCATTTCTCAATAGGATAGACCTTGTCGAAAGCTCCTGTGATATGGAAGCCGATGGCACCTTCCGACAAGCCGACGCCTTCTGGCAATGCTTGCAACTCCTCAACGGTGTACCAGCGTTTGTTGGCGCAGCCGAATTCGAGTTTGTTACGGTATTCTTTTGTGTGAACCGAACCCATAATAGGGTGGAACTCAGGGAGTTCCACCTTGCCTATGCGGCTCAACTGGTCGTAAACCTGCTGCTGCTTTGCTTTCAGCTGCTCGCTGTAAGGCAGGTTCTGCCACTTGCAGCCGCCACAGATACCGAAGTGTTCACACATAGGCTCTTCACGCACAGCGCTCTTGCTGATGAAACGGATGACCGTAGCTTCACAGTAACTGCGCTTCTTCTTGCGTACCTGCAGGTCTACAACGTCCCCGGGGACGACAAAAGGAACAAAGATAACTTTATCATCAACATGTGCAACACATTTACCTTCGGCAGCCACAGCTTCTATTGTGACATTTTCCAGAACGGGTAATGGCTTTCTTTTTCTACTCATAATCTGTTTTGTATTTCGGTACAAAGTTACTAATTTTTTCTTGTTTGCAGTTTGCTTGGCAGGCTTAATCGGGTCTGTGTTCGCCAACAATGCAAAAATGTAAGGTGTGGATTGCAATTTTTGTCAAAAAGTTTGTTACTTTACCTATTTATTGGTATATTTGCACTATAGAAATAACTAAATTTCATTATCATTTATAACTTATGAGCGAAAAGAGAGTTTATACCTTTGGTAATGGTAAGGCTGAAGGTAAGGCCGACATGAGAAATCTCCTTGGTGGTAAGGGTGCCAATCTGGCTGAGATGAATCTTATCGGTGTTCCTGTACCTCCGGGATTCACGATTACCACTGATGTATGTAATGAGTATTTTGAGAAAGGTAAAGAGACTGTAGTAGGCTTGCTGAAAGCTGAAGTTGAGAACAGTGTAAAGCATGTTGAGACTTTGATGAACTCAACGTTCGGTGACCCTTCCAATCCTCTGCTGGTGAGTGTGCGCTCTGGTGCACGTGCTTCTATGCCAGGTATGATGGATACTATTCTTAACCTTGGTCTGAATGATACCGTGGTTGAGGGCTTGGTAAAGAAAACGGGTAACGAGCGTTTTGCTTATGACAGCTACCGTCGCTTCGTACAGATGTACGGTGACGTCGTATTGGGTATGAAGCCTGTAAACAAGGAGGATATTGATCCTTTCGAGGCAATTATCCAGCAGGTTAAGACAAGCCGTGGTGTCAAACTCGACAATGAGATGACCGTTGAAGACCTTAAAGAACTTGTAGTTCTCTTCAAGAAGGCAATCAAGGAGCAGACAGGAAAGGACTTCCCAGATGATCCGATGGAGCAGCTTTGGGGTGCTGTATGCGCAGTGTTCGATTCTTGGATGAACGAGCGTGCTATTCTCTACCGTAAGATGGAGGGCATTCCACAGGAGTGGGGTACAGCTGTAACCGTTCAGGCAATGGTGTTCGGTAACATGGGTGAGACTTCTGCAACGGGTGTTTGCTTCTCTCGTGATGCAGGAACTGGTGAGAACCTCTTCAATGGTGAGTATCTTATCAATGCACAGGGTGAGGATGTTGTTGCTGGTATCCGTACTCCACAACAGATTACGAAGGAGGGTTCACTCCGTTGGGCAGCACAGCAGAACATCGACGAGGAAACTCGCGCTAACAAGTATCCTTCAATGGAAGAGGCTATGCCTGAACTGTATGCACAGCTGTATGCACTTCAGAACAAGCTGGAGAAGCACTACCATGACATGCAGGATATGGAGTTCACTGTACAGGAAGGCAAGCTCTGGTTCCTCCAGACCCGTAACGGTAAGCGTACTGGTACTGCAATGGTTAAGATTGCTATGGACCTTCTCCATGAGGGTGAGATTGATGAGAAGACAGCCCTCATGCGCTGTGAGCCAAACAAGCTCGATGAACTTCTCCACCCGGTATTTGACAAGGAGGCTTTGGCACAGGCAAACGTATTGACACGTGGTCTGCCTGCTTCTCCTGGTGCTGCTTGCGGTCAGGTTGTGTTCTTCGCTGACGATGCTACAAAGTGGCATGAGGATGGGCGTCAGGTTATCATGGTTCGTATCGAGACATCTCCAGAGGACCTTGCTGGTATGACAGCTGCTGAAGGTATCTTGACAGCTCGTGGTGGTATGACATCGCATGCTGCCGTTGTTGCACGTGGTATGGGTAAGTGCTGTGTCAGTGGTGCTGGTGCTATCATGGTTGACTACAAGTCACGTACTGTAGAGATTGACGGAACAGTTATCCGTGAGGGTGACTATATTTCATTGAACGGTTCAACAGGTGAGGTCTATGCTGGTGAAGTTAAGACCCGCCCTGCTGAGGTTACGGGCGATTTCGCTGAATTGATGGACCTCTGCAAGAAGTACAGCAAACTGGTTGTCCGCACTAACGCTGACACTCCGCACGATGCTGAGGTAGCAAGTAACTTTGGTGCAGTTGGTATCGGTCTTTGCCGTACAGAACACATGTTCTTCGAGAACGAGAAGATCAAGGCTATGCGTGAGATGATTCTTGCTAACAGCACAGAGGAGCGTGAGAAGGCACTTGACAAGCTCTTGCCTTATCAGAAGCAGGACTTTTATGGTATTTTGAAGTGTATGGACGGTATGCCAGTCAACATCCGTCTGCTCGATCCACCTTTGCATGAGTTCGTTCCACACGACCTCAAGGGTCAGGAAGCTATGGCAGAAGAGATGGGCGTAAGCGTTCAGTTCATCCAGAGCCGTGTAAACTCTCTCTCAGAGAGTAACCCAATGTTGGGTCTTCGTGGTTGTCGCTTGGGTAACACGTTCCCAGAGATTACAGCTATGCAGACCAAGGCTATCCTCGGTGCTGCTGTCCAGTTGAAGAAGGAAGGATTTGATCCTAAGCCTGAGATTATGGTTCCATTGGTAGGTATTGTCAATGAGCTCGATATTCAGGAGAGTATTATCCGTAAGACGGCAGGCAAGCTCTTCAAGAAGGAAGGTGTTGAGGTTCCGTTCAAGGTGGGTACTATGATTGAGATTCCTCGTGCTGCTTTGACAGCTGATGTTATTGCACAGAAGGCTGAATACTTCAGCTTCGGAACTAACGACTTGACTCAGATGACCTTCGGTTATAGTCGTGATGACATCGCAAGTTTCTTGCCAAGCTACTTGGAGAAGAAGATCCTCGATGTTGACCCATTCCAGGTTCTCGACCAGAAGGGTGTTGGTCAGCTTATCAAGATGGCTGTTGACAGAGGTCGTGAGACTCGCAAGAACCTCAAGTGTGGTATCTGCGGCGAGCATGGTGGTGAACCAACTTCAGTAAAGTTCTGTCACCGTGTGGGTCTTAACTACGTAAGCTGTTCTCCATTCCGTGTGCCTATCGCAAGACTTGCAGCGGCGCAGGCGGCTTTGGAAGAGTAAAGCGTAATAAGCTAATATACAGGCAATTAGGCTGTAGCTTCTTGGTTTAACAAGGGCTACAGCCTAATTTCGTAAAGGGACGGATGCGCATTTGTACACACTTTCCGTGTACTTTTGAAGCGTTTTGTTTACCAATTCTCGCACCATTTGCAGCAAATGCGTTTACCAGATGTTTACCAACAAAAAAAGAATAATATATTATGGCACTATTCAAAGCAGTAGTCAGAAGACCGAGAAAGGATGGCTTCTGGCAAGTTTATATCCGTGTGTGTGTTGACAGACGGTTGGGTTATATCACAACTGACAAGTATGTTACGAGTAAGGAATTGAACAAGACGAATGAGATAACAGGCCCATACGTTTTGCAATATTGCTCCAGCCTCATCATAGAGTACAACGACAGACTCAACAGAAAGGACACATCGAGATGGACCGTCAGGCAGGTTGTAGAATATCTCCGCACAGCTGATACAGACTTATGTTTCAGTGAATATGCACGTCTTCATATTGACCGCATGATTGACCATGGGCAGGAGCGCAACGCACGCAACTACCAGTTGGCACTCCAGCATCTGGAGCGTTTCTGTGGAACAACAAAGGTGATGTTTGATGAACTGACCTCCTCCACTATGAGCAGATGGATACAGACGTTGGAAAAGACGAAACGGGCTAAGGATATGTATCCTGTGTGCATGAGGCAGGTGTTCAAGGCTGCCGTCATGGAATACAACGACTATGACAATGCACTGATCCGTGTCAAGACTAATCCGTGGACGAAAGTTAAGATTCCATCTGCAGACAGAACGGAGAAACTTGCTGTCAGCCCGGAGTTGTGCCGTGAGTTCTTCTCAGCTCCACTCCCAGAGAGCAAGATGAAAAGTCCATTGCCCGAGTTGGGGCGGGATGTTGCGAAGATGATTTTATGCCTTGCAGGTATCAACACCGTGGACCTATACGTTTTGAGGAAAGAGGACTACAGAGACGGCCGTATCTGTTACCGCAGGGCAAAGACACGTAAGGTTAGACGTGATGAGGCTTACATTGAAATGCGTGTCGAGCCTATTCTTCTGCCGTTGTTTGAGAAATACAAGGCTGATGACAACGACCCTTATCTGTTCAACTTCCATTCACGTATGACATCAAGCGACAGCTTCAATGCAAATGTGAACACAGGACTTCGCAAGGTGTGCGAGAGTATGGGTATGCCAAAGCACGAGTGGTTTTCGGCATATACCTTTCGGCACACTTGGGGCACGGTGGCACAGAATGACTGTGGTGCAACCATTGACGAGGTTGCATTTGCAATGAACCACAGCAATGGACACGCTGTCACACGAGGATATATCAAACTGGACTTCTCGCCTGCTTGGGAGCTTAACAGAAAAGTGATTGATAAAAATATTATCTTACTTTATAATGCCATTATGAAAAATATTTGTATCTTTGGAGGGTCGAATGGCGAAGTCTCTAAAAACTTCTACCCGAATAAATAAAAACCAAACAATAAACCTTAAAAGACATGAGCTACTTAAAATTTGAAAAGGCTCTGATGACCAATCTGCAGGATTCGCTTCCCAAGGAGCTGTTGCGAACCAACCGCTCTGGTGCCTATTCCTGTTCGACGGTTGTGGATTGTAACACACGCAAGTATCATGGCTTGCTTGTTGTGCCGGTTCCTGAACTGGACGACGAGAATCATGTGCTGCTGAGTTCGCTTGACCCTACCGTCATTCAGCATGGTGCCTCGTTCAATCTTGGATTGCATAAGTATCAGGGCAATAACTTTAGTCCGCAAGGTCATAAGTACATCCGTGAATTTGATTGTGGTACAGTGCCTACTACGCTTTATCGTGTAGGTGGTGTGCTGTTGAAGAAGGAAGTTGTCTTCCAGCACTATGAAGACCGTATATTGATTCGATACACCTTGTTGGAAGCACATTCAAAGACGACTTTGCAGTTCCGCCCTTTCCTTGCTTTCCGCAGCGTTCGACAGTTCACACATGAGAATGGTGCTGCTGACCGCTCGTATGAGGTGGTGGACAATGGTATCAGCACTTGCATGTATGCTGGTTATCCGTCTCTCTTTATGCAGTTCTCAAAGAAAAATGAGTTCCATTTTGAGCCCTATTGGTATCGTGGACTGGAATATCCGAAGGAGCAGGAGCGTGGTTATGCGTCCAATGAAGATCTCTATGTGCCTGGTTACTTTGAGATGAATATCAGCAAGGGAGAAAGTGTTGTCTTTGCTGCTTCAACGACAGAGTGCCGTACGTCATCCTTGAAGAAGCTGTTTGAGAAGGAAGTGGAGTCGCGCAGTCCACGTGATAACTTCTTCCATTGCCTTGTCAATGCTGCTCATCAGTTCCATAACCGTACAAAGAACGATGAACGTTACATCCTTGCGGGCTATCCTTGGTTCAAGTGTCGTGCCCGTGACCAGTTCATTGCATTGCCGGGACTCACATTGAGTATCGAGGAACAGGATTACTTTGAACTCGTAATGAAGACAGCAGAGAAGGGTTTGCGTGAGTTTATGGAAGGCAAGCCACTCAGCGTTAAAATCTATGAGATGGAGAAACCCGATGTTCCTCTCTGGTGCATTTGGGCAATCCAGCAGTACGCAAAGGAAGTCGGAAAGGAGCGTTGCAGGGAACTTTATATGAACTTGATACGTGATGTCGTTGCTTATCTTGCAGCAAGCAAGCATCCGAACCTCACACTGGATGAGAACGGACTGCTCTATGCCGATGCGAAGGGAGAAGCGATTACGTGGATGAACTCCACGAACAACGGTCATCCGGTTGTTCCACGCTCTGGATATATTGTGGAATTCAATGCCCTTTGGTACAATGCGCTGCGCTTTACAGCTGCAATGGAACTGGAGAGTGGCAACGAAGAGCGTGCAAAAGAACTTGAAGAGCTTGCTGAGAAGTGCAAGGTTTCGTTTGTCGATACATTCCTCAACGAGTATGGTTACCTTTATGATTACGTTGATGGCAGGATGATTGACTGGAGTGTCCGCCCGAATATGGTGTTTGCAGTGGCACTTGATTACTCTCCGCTTGACCAGAAGCAGAAGAGAAGTGTGCTGGATGTATGTACACGTGAGCTGCTTACGCCAAAGGGACTGCGTTCGCTTTCCCCGAAGAGTGGTGGCTATAATCCGATGTACACCGGTCCGCAGAGCCAGCGTGACCTTGCCTATCACCAGGGAACAGCCTGGCCGTGGCTGGGTGGTTTCTATCTTGAAGCCTGTCTGAAGCTCTATAAGCAGACACGCCTGAGCTTCGTTGAACGCCAGCTGGTAGGATATGAAGACGAGATGTTCAATCATTGTCTCAGCACACTGCCCGAACTCTTCGACGGTAATCCGCCGTTCAGTGGTCGTGGAGCCATCTCCTTTGCCATGAACGTAGCCGAGGTGCTTCGTACGTTAGAATTGCTTGAGAAGTATAAATTTTAACAGGAGGAACCAGTATGAAAGTTTTAATGTTTGGATGGGAGTATCCTCCTCATGTATATGGTGGCTTAGCAACCGCCAACTTTGGTATATCAGAAGGTCTTCATGCGCAGGGCGACATCGAGACAATCCTCTGTCTGCCGCATCCTTTTGGTGATGAAGACCATACATACGCTGAAATCGTGGCGATGAATCACGTGCCAATTGCTTATCGTGAACTCAGCTATGATTATGTGAAGAACCGCCTTGGCAACATCATGTCGCCAGAGCTTTACTTCAAGTTGCGTGAGCACATCTATGCCGACTTCAATTACATGCACGTCAACGACCTCGGTGCAATGGATTTTGCAGGTGGTTATCCTTCTAATCTTCACGAGGAAATCAACAACTATTCGATTATCGCAGGTGTTGTTGCACGCACTTACGACTTCGATATTATTCATGCACACGACTGGTTGACTTATCCGGCAGGTATCCACGCCAAGCGTGTGTCAGGTAAGCCTTTGTGTATCCATGTGCATGCAACCGACTTCGACCGCTCACGTGGCAAGGTTAATCCGACCGTATATGGTATAGAGAAGGATGGTATGGACAATGCTGACTGCATCATGTGTGTGTCAGAACTGACCCGCCAGACCGTCATCAATCAGTATCATCAGGACCCTCGCAAGGTGTTCACGGTACATAATGCCGTTTACCCATTGGCACAGGAAATTGCTGACATCCCACGCCCAGACCATAAGGGTAAGGAGAAAGTCGTTACATTCCTCGGTCGTCTGACGATGCAGAAGGGGCCGGAATACTTTGTCGAGGCAGCTAATATGGTGCTTCACCGCACACGCAACGTTCGTTTCTGCATGGCAGGCTCGGGCGATATGATGGATCAGATGATTTATCTTGCAGCTGAACGGGGCATTGCTGACCGTTTCCACTTCCCTGGTTTTATGCGGGGCAGTCAGGTCTATGAGTGCTTGAAGGCTTCTGATGTCTATGTGATGCCATCAGTCAGCGAGCCGTTCGGCATCTCTCCTTTGGAAGCAATGCAGTGTGGTACGCCGAGTATCATTTCAAAGCAGAGTGGTTGTGCCGAGATTCTCAACAACTGTATTAAGGTTGATTATTGGGATATTCACGCACTTGCCGATGCTATTTACTCCATCTGTCATAATGAGAGCTTCTTCGATTACCTCTCTGTAGAGGGTAAACGGGAGGTTGACCAGATTACGTGGGAGAAGGTGGGAGCATGGATTCGAGAGCTTTACCTGCGTACCTTAGGCTGGCAATAATCGCCAATGAGAGTACTTAATAACCTTTAAAAACTAAAACAACAAGATAATGAAAACAATCTGTTTATATTTTGAGATACATCAGGTAATCCACCTGAAACGCTACCGCTTCTTCGATATTGGTACTGACCATTATTATTATGACGATTTTGAGAATGAACGCTATGTATCCGAGATAGCCGAGAGAAGCTATATGCCGGCACTGGATGCACTGTTGCAGATGATTCAAGACAATGGAAAAGCCTTCAAGGTAGCCTTCTCGCTTTCGGGTGTGGGCATCGAACAACTTGAAATGCACGCTCCGCAGGTGCTCGACAAGCTGCAGGAACTGAACAACACAGGTTGTGTGGAATTCCTTGCAGAGCCTTATTCCCACGGCTTGGCATCGCTTGCCAATGAGGAAAGCTACAAGTCAGAAGTAAAGAAACAGGCACAGAAAATCAAGGAATACTTCGGTCAGACACCAAAGGTGCTGCGTAACTCTTCTCTTATTTACAGTGACGATATTGGCTTGCTTGCCTCTCAGATGGGCTTCAAGGCAATGTTGACAGAGGGTGCAAAGCATGTCTTGGGTTGGAAGAGTCCACATTATGTATATAACTGTGCGCTTGCACCAAATTTGAAACTCCTGTTACGTGATGTGAAACTGAGCGATGATATTTCACTGCGTTTCAACAACTCTGACTGGGAAGGATACCCGTTGTTTGCCGATACATACATGGAGCAGATTGCTGCACTCCCGGATGAGGAGCAGGTAATCGGTATTTTCATGAATCTCTCAGCACTTGGTATTGATCAGCCATTGTCAAGCAATATCCTTGAATTCTTCAAGGCACTGCCTGCTTGTGCCAAGCAGCGTGGTATCACTTTCTCAACGCCAACTGAAATCTGCATGAAGATGAAGAGCGTTGACAGTCTCTATGTGCCAGATACGCTGAGCTGGATGGACGAGGAGCGTGATGTCAGCACATGGTTGGGTAACCCGATGCAGCGCGAAACATTCAACAAGCTCTATAGCATTGCTGACCGTGTCCGTATTGCCAATGACCCACGTATCAATCAGGATTGGGATTATCTGCAGGCAAGTGACAATTTCCGTTTCATGTCAACCAAGCCTTCACGTGTCGGGATGGACCGTGGTATCTATGACAGTCCGTTCGATGCGTTCACTAACTACATGAACATTCTTGGCGACTTCTTGAATCGTGTCAATAGTCTTTATCCTGCCGAGATAGATAATGAGGAGCTTAATGGCTTGCTTACTACTATCCGTAACCAGGGGGATGAGATTGAAATGAAATCGAAGGATATTGCCAATCTCCAGGCTAAGGTGGAGAAGTTGGAGATTGAAGGCGACAAACTTCGTGCGCAGTTAGAGAAGAAAACAACGGCAAAGAAGACTGCTGCATCTAAGACAGCTGCCAAGAAGCCGGCAAAGAAAGCAACAACAACGCAGACCGTTAAGGCTGTTGCTGAAGAAGTACAAGCCAAGTAAGGCTTTTATGTAGCATACGTATAACGCTCATATAGTAAACTGACAAGTATGTCAGATATGCTATATGAGCGTTTTTTATGTCTATTATAATCCTCGTAAGCCTTCAAAGAGAGCCATGGGTATCATGGCTTTACATAATAGTTAGCCATTTCTGCGAATTATTTTCATGAAAAGAAATAATTATTTTCATGAAAATAATTCGTGTCAGAATACTTGAAGCGGAGGAAAAGGATGTTTCAAGACCATTTAAAAAGTAATCATTGTGTAGGGAAAAACACCCTTGGTTTGTCCGTAAGTATATCTGTTCAGGACAGGCGGGGTGTCTTTCTCTGCACAATGATCTACAGGTAGTTTATCTCTTGATAAACTTCTTTCCGTTCTGAACGACTACACCCTTGTAATCCTTGCCTACACGCTGACCTGCGAGGTTGTAGATTGGAGCGTTCTCGTTCAATGTTTTGTTAGTCACTTCGTTGATGCCAGCAGAAGTATCCTTTAAAGTGATAGTAATCTTCTTTACACGTACCTGATGACCTGGAGTTGTGAATGCTACAGAATTCTTGTCGCCAGTCCACGTTACGTTAATCTTGTCAGTAGAAACTGTCAAACCATCCATTGCGGTATCAAAACCATCACCTAAAAATGTCTTGCCATCCTTTGTTTTGTATGTGTCGCATACAAAGGCAACATTGGTAATGTTTGCTGCAGACGAAGAAATTGTTGTTGTAGCTCCCTTGTACAATCGATAAGAATACTTGTCTTCTAATTTACCTGCAGTGAGAGTAATGTTAACACCCTCTTTCTCAATAGTCAGAGTGGTGGATTTGTCTTTTCCAGCCTCAAAAGTCACAGTCTTCTGTGCAAATGATAAAGAACTGACTGCAGCAAGTGCAGCAACGAATGTTAAGCGTAGAATTTTGTTCATAATAACGTTGTTTAATTATTAAATAAAGGTTTATTACAATGCAAATTTAGGTATTTCCTTTGAGATATGCAATTATAATAGCTGTATAATCTTTTATTTGTTTCTTTGATGTACTTTTGGTCACGTGTTTGTTGCTGTGTGCGCTTACAATGTTAAAAACCTCTTTTTTTGTTTGTAAAATTTGTTTTATTCCGCTATTTACTTTATATTTGCGAAGTGTTTTTCATTGATTTAGATATTTTGCTAAATCATGTTCGAGGTTGGTAGCTTCCTGCACCAACCTCTTTTTCTTGTCTTTAACTTGACATGTTCCGAATCTTTTCCTATCTTTGTGTCATGTTTTAAAACTTGATGCTATGAAATTTGATAAACTTTTCTTCATGCTTTTAGCAATGTTATGCCTGTCTGGCTGTAGTAAAACTGTCTTGCCTTCGGATGATGATCAGGGAGAAGAAACAGGGAAGCACGTGCCGTCAGCCTCACCAGATGACGAACAGAAAGTCTACAGTGTGGAGGAATTCCTCAATGGAGAGTTTGGAAACCGCTATGTCTGGGTACACGGCTATATCGTTGGTGCTTGCAAAAGAAGTATCAAGCAGGCAGAGTGGGAACCGCCATTCTCGTATGACTCTGCTGTACTGTTGGCTGATAGTCCTGGCGAGTCCGACCCGGAACAGGTTATTTCTGTTCAGATGGTCGGGAAGCAGATGAAGGAGGAGATAGCCCTGGCTTCCAATCCGCAGAACTATGGCAGAGAGATTGCTTTCTATGGATTGAAACAGAAATACTTGGGAATACCGGGCATGAAAAAGCACATATTGGCAAGCGAATGGCTGGATGAATGACTTTTTGTGTGAAACATTTGCAGCAAAAGATAAAAATGATTATATTTGCAATCTAAATAAGAATAAAAGTTAGAAAAGCCTATCGACACACTTCTACTTCATAAGAAAGAAATTTAGAAATGAAGAATCTGAATGAGATGACCGACGAGCAGTTGGCATTGTCATACATTGAAGGAAGCAACGATGCTTTCGATTTGTTGCTGTCACGCAATCAATCGAAGCTGTTTTCGTATATTCTTTTTGTTGTGCGTGATAGGGATGCTGCTGATGATTTGTTCCAAGAGACTTTCGTGAAGATTATCACGAAGTTGCAACAGGGTAGGTACTCGCCGACAGGCAAGTTCACTGCATGGATTATGCGTATTGCTCATAATGTCATCATGGACTGGTATCGTGCGCAGCGTGCTGACAAGGTGATTGATGCTCCTAAGGATAATGACCTTTCAAATGTTGGTGGTGACGATACTGTTATTGATAATATTGAGTGCCAGTTCATCAACAGCCAGACTCTCTCTGATGTGAAACGGCTGATGAATCTGCTTCCTGCATCACAGCGTGAGGTGGTTTTCATGCGTTTTTATCAGGAAATGTCATTCAAGGAAATAGCTGAGGCAACTGGGGTCAGTATTAACACCAGTCTTGGTCGTATGCGTTATGCCATATTCAATCTGCGGAGAATGGTGCGTGAGCACAAGGTGAATCTGCAGTTGGCGTAAAGGAATACGGCAGTGCTTTTCTCAATATAACAACCAACGAGATTATATCAAAATGTCTGGATGCACGTCTTGTGCTTCTGACAGCAGGCTTTGTTTGCGCACACACGGGCTGTGCGTTCCTTTCAACAGCTGCTGATAAGCATTCTGATATAGTCTCGTCGGTTTCTGTTTATGGGCTTGAGATTATCTTCGTAGTTCTTTCAATGAGTGGATAGTAGCCTTTGGGTCGGCCGCCTTGAAGACGTAACTGCCACTGACAAGAATGTCAACACCGGCCTCGACAAGGCGTGGAGCAGTGTCTGCCTGTACACCGCCATCCACTTCAATCAGTGCATGACCGCCTTCACGTTCGATGAGTTGACGGAGTCGCTGTACCTTCTTGATGCTGCTTTCGATGAACTTCTGTCCGCCAAACCCAGGATTCACGGTCATGAGCTGGACGATGTCAACATCGCCAATGATGTCCTCAAGGACATTTACAGGGGTGGAAGGATTGAGCGTTACACCTGCTTTCATTCCAGCATCATGGATAGCTTGAAGGGTTCGGTGCAGGTGAATGCAAGCCTCATAGTGTACGTTCATGATGGCTGCACCTGCATCGGCAGTCTGCTGGATGTAGTTCTCCGGGTGCACAATCATCAGGTGTACATCCAATGGCTTCTTGCATACTTTGCCAACAGCATTGAGCACAGGAAAACCGAAAGAAATGTTAGGAACGAAGACACCATCCATGACATCCATGTGAAGCCAGTCAGCCTCACTCTCATTAATCATCTCAATCTCCTTGTCCAGATGAAGAAAATCTGCGGAGAGTAGGGAGGGGGATACGATTGCTTTCATGTCAGTCTTAGTTCAGGCAAAGGGTTTGCATCTTGCCATTGATTTTAATTACACGATAGGTATAGGCTATCTGTCGGATGATGTTAAGCGTCTTTTCAGACGGCTTCAGTTCTTCAGAAGTAAATAATCTTACCATAGGCCAATTAAAAATGTTTTGTTGAGAGTTATTATGTCTTTTAAACGCTGTATGATAGATATTATTATATCAGTTTGCAATAATATTTCCATATTTATGCGTGTGTTCATGGAATGTTCTCATCAGGACAACCGTGTACGGCCCTTTTGCAGGTTTTTCCTCTAAGGAAAAGAGGTTTTATTTATTCCACTGGCTTATAATTCGATATTTTTATGTAAGTTTGCAAGACAAAAGGATTTTATGTCATTATGATTATAAAGGTATGTGGCATGCGTGATGCCCGTAATATTCACGAAGTCTCTCAATTAGGCATTGACTGGATTGGGCTTGATTTCCGCTCAAAGAGTGAGCGTTACGTAAGTCAGATAGCGTCATGTGCTGGTATTATTCCCGACTATAGCAGTCTGTCGGATTTCCTTTCACACGAGGTGGTTAAGCATCAACAGGTACCTTTGCTTTGTGGTGTCTTTGCTGATGATATGCCGCAGAATATCGTTACACGTGTGGTAAATTACAATCTTGATGTTGTCCAGCTTGATGGTGAAGAGAATCTTGTGATGATTGATAATCTCCGTCGTACGCTCGACCCGGATATTCATGCAGGGATAAAGATAATGAAACGTATTGCTGTAAGTGGGCGTGAGGATATAGAGAAGTATAAGCAGTTTGCAGAGGGAGTGGACTACTTCCTCTTTGATATCCAGAGCGTTCTGGCAGACTGGGCGGTGCTGGAGGCATACGACGGGGCGGTTCCTTTCTTTGTAAGTGGTGCTATTGGTGCAGAAGATACAGACAGAATCAAGTCTTTCTCTCATCCCCTGTTCTGTGGTATCAGCGTGAATGAGAAGTTTGAGACAGCTCCTGCTGTAAAGGATGTTGCGTTGTTGAAGAACTTTCTTGAGAAGATAAGATAAGTCCGTAAGACGATAAGAGCGTAGGATGATACTGATGAAAACAAAGTGTGTTATCATTGATAACTACGATTCCTTTACTTATAATCTGGTTCATCTGATTAAGGAACTGGGAGCAGATGTGACAGTGGTGCGCAACAATCAGTTCTCCCTTGAGGAACTGGCTGTCTTTGACCGTATTGTACTAAGCCCTGGTCCCGGTATTCCGTCAGAAGCCGGACTGTTGCTGGATGTAATCCGCCGCTATGCTGGTGTAAAGCCAATCTTGGGCGTATGCTTGGGACATCAGGCGATAGGTGAGGTGTTCGGTGCTAAGTTAGAGAACCTGTCTGATGTGTTTCATGGTGTGACAACAGAGGCAAGGCAGCTTGTGGATACACCTTTGTTTGCTGGTTTGCCAGAACATTTCCCCGTAGGACGCTATCATAGCTGGGTTGTTTCGAAGACAAGTTTTCCTGACTGTCTGGAGATGATAGCCGAGAGCAATGAAGGAATGATAATGGCTTTGCGCCATGGAACGCATAATGTTTACGGCATTCAGTTTCATCCGGAGAGTGTGTTGACACCAGACGGGAAAAGAATTATGGAAAACTGGTTACATATCTAATATATATTTACTACTTTTGTAGATACTATGGCAGAAACAGCAAGGTATATAGACAATGTCATCGATGATGGAGCTTCCTGGTATGCAGTGAGATTATTCACTATCCGTCAGGAAGAAGTGAGAAACTTCTTCACGGAACATGGACTGGAATGTTTCGTCCCGGAACAGTATGTTGACGTGGAAGGGTGCGACGGTAAGCCACGTCGTGTGCTGCGCCCCGTAGTCCGTAACCTTGTCTTTGTGAAGCAATCTGTTGAAGATAAGGCGTTTCAGAAAATTGTACAGGAAACGGACTATAAGATAAGTGTGTTGAAAAAATCGAAGGAGTCACGAGAGTATGCGCTTATTCCCCATGAGCAGATGTATGAGTTCCGCTTGATGTGCAACCCCGAGGTGACCATGCGCAAATTCCTTTCTTCAGAGGAAGCACGCATGAAAGCAGGTGATGAAGTTCTTGTAAAGTTCGGTCCTCTGAAAGGTATGAGTGGACGTCTGGTTCGTTCGAGCAAGAAGTATTATCTCTTGAAGGAAGTCCCTGGTATTGGTGTCATGCTTAAAGTCTCCCGTTGGTGTTGTGTGCCGATGGAAGAGAAATGAGCCGATGATAACTTGTTTGTGTGATTGCTTTGTTACTCTCGCTGATGATGGAAGTGGAATCTTAACTCCAAATCAGTCATTAGTAGAATTCTTTTTTCTATTCCTCTCTCTGTAGGAACGGGGCTGAGTAGTGAGGTTTTTTGTCCTTTTTTTTCATCTCCCCGTTTTCAATATATGACCTTTTGGCTTTGAAAAGACGCCCAATTGACTTGCAATAGATGCCCTTTTGAGGTCTAACTAACGCCCTTTTGAAGTCCAATTAAGCACCTTTTCTTGCATGACTTTGTAATATGCTGAATTATTGATAGTTATGGGGATGATTGTAAAGCGGTTTTAATGTGTGTTTTAAGAAAGGTTAGTAATGTTTTTTGTAAACATATTTCGAATTAGCTACCATGGGCAAAACGCTACTCATTTTTATAGAAAAGGCAGGACGACGGGCAATATAATCGGGTTTGTTGTACTCCTGTTGATATGTGCCAGGGATTCCTTCGGCTATGTCAATTCGTACGCAGTAATGACTTCAACCCTTCTGATAGTTGTGTCTACGTGTTTTATGATCGCTCCCGCAATCTTCTCAAGTTGCTTCATTAGGAACGTTGCGGCTTTGTTATGTATCACAAGCAGATGGCACAGGGCTGTCTAAGTGGTAAAATCATGCAGCAGCCCTCCGGTTTTTATGAACTTCGGTGGGACGAATTGGTCCTTTATATAGTAAGGTGTAAATCCTCATTGTTAGCGTAGAAAACGTTATCATAAACCTTAGTGTTTTCTTGTTTACATCAGTTTGTTTTCGTTCTTTTGTATTAATAAACAGCTGGTATATTGATGAATACGTCCAATAACAAGACAGTGTCTGACTATCATTTTCTAACTCGGGAAGATATTATAAACATTCTCGAGCAAAACGAACTGGACATGAAAGAAGGCAGCCTGATTAAACTACTGTTCATAAACTACAAATAATACCCCCCTATATGAAACCAGTCATATAAGGAGGTATAAAGTGGCACGACGGATAATATTGGATGCTTGCATACTATCTTTTTGAAAGAGATTCGGCATAGGAGAATAAACTTTTTTATGTGGATTAAATGAATCGGTAGGATTTGGATGATGAGCTGAAGGTTTAGCATTAAAAAGCAAGAATGAGGTAGGTTTACTGTTTGTAGAAGGCTTGTGGAAGGTGGTCAGAGCTGGGTAGAAGGTGTTGTTTTTAATGTAAACAGATGTTTTTTGAGATTTGCAGCAATCCTCCCATATGTTTGACGTGTGCTCCCTTTTTCGTGTATTCCACTTTGATAGTCAATTATTTATCAATATTCCTGCGACTGACAGCTGTAGACAGCTTTGAAAACTGACAAGAAAAGGTTTGATTTTTATTGAAAAAAAACAAGGAAAAGTTTGGTGGTATCGGAAATAAGTACTACCTTTGCACTCGTAATTCAGAAATGAGATAATCATAAATGGTTTTGCAACGGGGCGTAGCGCAGCCCGGTAGCGCTCCTGGTTTGGGACCAGGCGGCCGCAGGTTCGAATCCTGTCGCCCCGACTTAGTCTAACTCTTTGGAGAAAGAGAGACGTTAAATGCGGCAATAGCTCAGTTGGTAGAGCACGACCTTGCCAAGGTCGGGGTCGCGAGTTCGAGTCTCGTTTGCCGCTCTTTGACATTCTGGAATGTATATAGAAGTTAGCTTCTAATTTATGCCCAGGTGGCGGAATTGGTAGACGCGCACGTTTCAGGTGCGTGTGTTTCACGACGTGCAGGTTCGAGTCCTGTTCTGGGCACATTTTCATTCAGAATGTCAGATATATGCTGGAGAGGTGGCGGAATTGGTAGACGCGCTACTTTGAGGGGGTAGTGAAAATTGTTTCGTGGGAGTTCGAGTCTCCTCCTCTTCACATAGATTTTATTGGTAAGTTATTACTTACATTTTGATGCGGCAATAGCTCAGTTGGTAGAGCACGACCTTGCCAAGGTCGGGGTCGCGAGTTCGAGTCTCGTTTGCCGCTCTTTTTAAAAGAGAAACATACATAGCATTATCTTTATGAATTTATATCTGCGATATTTCGATAATGAAGTATTAGTGCATAACGTTGAGGAGGCATTGGATTTTTTAAGTTCAATACCTGACATTCAAATTACTCCCGATTTGGAAGATGATATCAGAAACTATGCCTCAAATGATGTTTTTTATCCGAAACGTTATAAGGTTCGTCCACGTGTTTACTTTATCGTTATCAAGACCGAAGCTGCGAGTATGATGGATTTCAAGCAGAAGAAGGCACTTCGTCCAGTTGCTGATGGAATAGCACGCAAGGATAATCCTGCTATAATGCACCTTAATGAGGAACGTGAGGGGTGGTATGAAGGTGAACTTGATTTCAAACGAGTCGTACTGATTCCTACTTCCGGAAAGCATGAATACCGTGATACCCACTTCGTTGCACACTGCAAAGCTGTGTCTGGGTGGGATTGCTATAACCGTATCGTAGAATATCTGAAGGATAGGGTTGACAACAGAAGTCAGTTCCCGTCAGCTAAAGGTAAGAATTTTAAGTTTAGATATTTAGGTATGTGGAAGTAATTTCCGCATGCCTTTTATTATTGTTTTCTTATGAATAAGGTAATGTTGATCGGTAATGTAGGTCGTGACCCGGAGATACATTATTATGAAGCTGATCAGTGTGTTGCATCTTTTACTCTGGCTACAACAGAGCGTGGTTATACGCTCCCGAATGGTACATCGGTGCCTGACCATACGGACTGGCATAATATCGTCCTATTTAAGGCATTGGCAAAATATGCTGAGAAATATATTCATAAAGGAGATAAACTTTATATAGAGGGACGTGTACGTTATCGCTCTTATGATGACAAAAAAGGTGTGCGTCGCTATGTAACAGAGATTTACGGAGATAACCTTGAATGGCTGTCAGCTCCCCGTAAAGCTGAAAATATGTCTGAGGAGAAGGCTGGCAGTAATGCTGCCGGGTCTGCAGATAATTCTAAATTACCTTTTTAATGAGTCTTTTTTTAGTAGATATATCTTCTTATATTAGTATCAATCCAATAGGTGTCAGCGTTGTTATTGCAATTCTATTGGCGGTTTCCCTTCTTTTTCTGTCTGGTTTTGCCAGTGCGTCAGAGATAGCTTTCTTTAGTCTGTCACCAACTGATGTAGAGGCTTTAGACCCAGACAAGAATACTTCAGACAAACTTATTCAGCAGCTCAGAGATGATAGTGAGCGTACTTTGGCAACAATTCTCATTACGAATAACCTTGTCAATGTGGCAATCATCATGCTGTGCAATTATATTTTTAGCAGTTTGTTTACATTCGGAGCAGAATGGCTGCAGTTCCTTTGTGTTACGATTCTGCTGACTTTCCTTCTCCTGCTCTTTGGTGAAATCATCCCAAAGGTGTATAGCAGAAGGAATCCGTTGGCATTCTGTCGGAATGGGGTAAAGGGAATTGTATTCTTTCGTAGGCTATTCTGGCCTATTGAAACAGTCTTGTTAAAGAGTGGTGCCTTTGCAGAGAAAGTAGTGCAGAAGGAGAACCGTCAGCTGTCGGTTGATGATTTGGAACAAGCACTGGAACTAACGGATAAAAGCGATATCAAGGACGAACAGAGTATGTTGCAGGGTATCATACGCTTTGGTGATGAGACTGCTAAGGAGATAATGACCTCTCGTCAGGATATAGTAGACTTGGATATTAGATGTTCGTATGAGGAGGTGCTGAAATGTATTGTTGATAATAACTACTCACGCATCCCTGTCTATCAGGATAATGAAGACAATATCCGTGGTGTACTTTATATCAAGGACCTGCTGCCACATCTGTCAAAGTCGACCAACTTCCGCTGGCAGAGTCTGATGCGTCCACCTTATTTTGTACCAGAAACAAAGAAGATAGCAGATCTTCTGCGTGACTTCCAGGAGAATAAGGTACATATAGCTATCGTTGTGGATGAATTCGGTGGTACAAGTGGTATTGTTACGCTGGAGGATATTCTTGAGGAAATTGTTGGAGAAATCAATGATGAGTATGATGAAGAAGAGCATAACTATACGAAGTTAGGCTCAAATACCTATATCTTCGAAGGCAAAACTCTCTTGAATGACTTCTCTAAGATTCTGAATCTTCCCGATGATGAGTTTGATGAGATTGAAGGTGATGCTGATTCATTGGCAGGATTACTGTTGGAAATTAAAGGAGATTTCCCAGCAGTGCATGAAGTCTTGAACTATAAGAATTATAAGTTTGAAGTTCTTGCTATCGAAGAACGCCGTATCAGTAAAGTGAAAGTAACAGTCTGTGGTGAGAATAACGAGTAATGCTGATGGCAAGGTGCGCATCGGACTGCTTGAGATAGAGAAGGGCAGACAAGCTGAACGAGAAGGAGCACGTCTTCTTCTGACTGCAATGCTGGGCTATGAACCATCCATAGTGCATAATAAGGATGGCAAGCCGATGATAGCAAACTATCATATCAGCATCTCTCACACTATTGGTTATGTAGCTGTTATCCTTTCCCGTGATTATGAAGTCGGTATTGATATTGAGTATGTTTCTGACCGGGTTCGCCGTATTGCATCACGTTTTCTAAGGCATGATGAAATGTTTACAGATACAAAACAATGTCTTACAGCTTGGTGCGCCAAGGAAACGATGTATAAGCTCTTTTCTTCAGAACATTTGGGTTTTCAGGACATGAAAGTTGATACAGTATCAAGATTGGTAAAGAACTTAAAGCAAAACCTTGTCATTAAGTTTGAATGTGAGGAGACTACAGAGTACATTTTGACTTACGCCTGGCGAAAAAATGCTTGACGGCATAGTTTTTATAGTTGATTGCACATGTTTTTGTAATAGTCTGTGCAAACGATTGTCCTTTATATTTATTGAATAACAGCAGTTTACCTTGTAGTATATATACAGTATTCGTACCTTTGCATCATAAAAAGATTGTTTAGGTAACGGCGACTGATAATTAACGCTAACGGGGCATATTCTTTTAAATAAAGGTATATCTTACGAGTTAATTTCGTTGTAAAAGATTGATAATTAGAGATTAGGTTTTATTGATTTGGTTAGGAACCCCATTTACTGTATGAAGTAAGTGGGGTTAAATGTTTTATTGATAAAAATGCATATTATATAACAAAATTCTTCATTATGTGGTAAAAAATATTTAAATTATAGGTGATACGTACAGGTTGACTTGCTTTTTACAACCATTTTATCTATCTTTGCATTAGTCACTTAATGTATAGCGTGATTTATTTACTAATTAGTCTAATTTACAGGAGGGATTTAAAATGAAAGAAACTAAGACCTTGGAATTCTTCGAAGATTATGAATTCGAGAACCAAAGCAGTCAAGAAAACACCGAAGCAAATCAGCTGCTTGGTGGTGAGATTTGGTACAACTAAGTTGTATTCGCATTTGGAAGTATCTTTAAAAACTGAATAAAGGACGCACTTACTCTATGAGGTTAAGTGCGTCTTTTTATTTTATCCTTTTCTTCCTTGGGATAAGATGGGCTCAGTAGAAAAAAGGTGGGGGATTTTATCGCTTGATCCGTTAAATGCGTGGATGCTATTCGTATAGCTTTAACGGAAGAACCGGAGGTATGCATTATACAAAATAATAAACCAAGACGGTCTTGGCTACCTACTTTATTATCATCCTCCGATGCAGAAAACCTTTTCATTTTAATTCATTGAAAACGCAGACAAGAGATTGAAAAATCATGACATAATTTCGGATAGAATACCTACAGATACAGGCAAAAATACGTATAAAAAGCAAGTTTGCAACCAGCAGGAACTCAGTTAGTTATAAAGTCGTGCAAGAAAAGGTGCTTAATTGGACTTCAAAAGGGCGTTAGTAAGGTCTCAAAAGGGCATCTATTGCAAGCCAATTGGGCGTCTTTTCAAAGCCAAAAGACCATGTATTGGTTTTGAGTTGCATGAAAATAGTTTACAAACGTTGGTTGATATGGGAATAAGTTGTTTGTTGAAGATGGAAAGACATGGTATCTGTTTGCCTTTTCTGCATTTTTATTTTGTGCTTTATTCTCCTTTGTGAGACCGTCTATTTTTGGATAGTCATACCATACAAGCGTATAAACCTTTGTTCTGTTTCCAATCTACGTATTTAACGGAAGAATCATAAGATGATGATAGGGAGATGATGCTAAATAGGTTAATCAACTCATAACATCCATCTTTTCTTATTTATTGCTATATTCTTGTTATCTTGTCAGTCTTTATAACATGCCCTGTTCGATACACTTCTATTAAGAAAACAAACAATCCGTTCGTCAATCAAACAAAATCAGTTCACCCCTCAATAATCCGATTTAGCTTTAAGGTAATGAACTTGGACAACATGATGTAAATAGTACCCAACATTTGTTTACTTCACAAGAAATAATTACTTTTGTAGCTATAAATAACTGCTTATGAAAGAAACTAAGGAAATACAGGAAGAACAGATACTTATAAGAATAACAGGGCAGGACCGACCAGGTCTTACAACGGCTGTCATGGCTATTCTTGCCCGCTATAATGCTCATGTCTTAGACATTGGACAGGCGGACATTCACTCCACCTTGTCACTTGGAATCCTTATCCGAATTGATGAGAAAGGTGCAGGACAGGTGATGAAGGAACTACTGTTCAAGGCTACAGAACTTGGTGTAAACATAGGTTTTGCCCCTGTTTCTGATGATGAATACGAAGATTGGGTAAACCGGCAGGGAAAGAACAGATACATCCTCACTATTATAGGTCGTTCTTTGTCAGCACGGAATATTGAAGCAACGACGCGTGTGATTACAGCGCAAGGTATCAATATTGACTCTATCCTCCGTCTGACGGGACGTCAAAGCATACGCAAAGGCAATCAGCACGTAAGGGCATGTATAGAATTTTCATTACGTGGTACGCCCAAGGATTACGGGCAGATGCAGGCTGAACTCATGCAGATGAGCCATGAACAGGGAATTGATTTCTCCTTGCAGAAGGACAACATGTACCGACGTATGCGCCGCCTTATCTGTTTTGATATGGATTCTACACTCATTCAGACCGAATGTATTGATGAACTGGCTAAGCATGCTGGTGTAGGTAAACAGGTTGCTGAGATCACCGAGCGTGCTATGCGTGGCGAAATCGACTTCAAGGAGAGTTTCAGAGAACGTGTAGCACTGTTGAAGGGACTTGATGCAAATGTTATGAGAGACATTGCTGAAACTATGCCTATTACCGAGGGTGTTGACCGTCTGATGACTGTTCTGAAACAATGTGGATATAAGATTGCAATATTAAGTGGTGGATTCACATATTTTGGAGAATATCTACAACGTAAATATGGAATTGATTATGTCTATGCCAATGAGCTTGAGGTAGGTGAGGACAATAAGCTGACTGGGCGATATCTCGGTGAGGTTGTAGATGGTAAGCGTAAGGCTGAGTTGCTGAAGCTGCTGGCTCAGGTTGAAAAAGTGAATCTGGCACAGACTATTGCCGTTGGGGATGGTGCCAACGACCTCCCCATGCTTTCCGAGGCAGGGCTGGGTATTGCATTCCATGCCAAGCCACGTGTGCAGGCAACAGCAGAGCAGAATATCACGACTATCGGACTGGATGGAGTTCTTTATTTCCTCGGCTTCAAGGACAGCTATCTGGGAGAAGCTGGAAAACTGTAAGGTAATAATTCATAAAATAAAGAGAAGTATCGGGTGTGTTGACAGGATTATCCTGCAACACATCCGATACTTCTCTTTATCCTAAATTGGTTTATTGGAAATAGTAAGACACAAATAACTCACGTACATGGGAACGTTTTATCGTATGTCAACAATTCTTTTGTAAGAATAAAATCTTGTGTGGAAAATTACAGATGTGTAACAGCAGTGCAACTAAGCCTTAATTGAATGTCAAAAGGGCGTTAGTTAGAATGCAATTAAACACTGATAAATATAACGTTCTGTAATATATTGACAACCTGATGGTTATATACTTGGTGGTTGGTAGTGTCTACTTATGGCTAAAAGAAGGCATTTCGGTGTTTTATGTGAAGATATTTCGTTGTCTTAATTCGGTTTTTTGAGACACGTTCATACTCTTAAAAGAGCATTTATGTGTCTATACCGTGACGAATGTTTGTCCTGCTATCAAGAAATAACAACAAAAATGGTGATATTACTACTTTAAAACATTCTACAATTTACGTTTATTGATGCTTGGCAGATTCTAAAATACATGTTGAGAGATGTATCTTGTGAAGGCGGTCAGTTCTTTTTGTCTTTTGTTCTTATTTCATTGTGCATGGTAACAATGCTCTTTCAAGAAGAAGGCAAAGAGTCTCTGTCTGAAATGCAAAAGCCGTCAAAGATGATTTTTAGACGCTGATTATACCAAATCTTCGTAGGCCTGGTTCATTTCATTCATCAGAGTTTCAAAGTTGTCAGAGTTTAATGACACCTTTCTAAACATCATTTCCAGATTGTCTTCTTCAAAATTGACAGGTGCATCGTGAAGCAGTGTCATCATTCCCGACAGCATCAAGCGGTAGACTGTAGCCTGATGTAACCCGTTCACATCCGTCTTTGCCAGCGTTATACCAGAGGCATAGGCGTGCATCTGTACACGGACGATCGAGCGTATAGCCAAAGAGACTGCTATGCAGTCCTCATCAGCTAAAGACGGGCAGTCAGCAAAAAAATCATCCACAGACTGTAAATGACCGTCAAGCAAAGCATACATCTGTTTTTGATATTCATCAGTTACAAGGTCGTACAATCCTTTGCTCCCACAAGCATAGCGTAACAAAACTTTTGAAGGAGTAGACTCTGAGAAATGACGTCGTTTCATATCTTCTGCCACCGTTTCAACATCAGGATAGTTCAGACGGATAAGTACAGGGAAAAGCACAGATACGAAATGTCCCGAAAGATTATCGAAGTTGTTTACCAGCAGCTGTTTGTATTCCTTTGGTTCTAAGCCTTTCTTTTCAGGATACAACGCATCAGCCTGTCCCGAGAAAAAAGCATGAAAGTAGCCCCTGACCATTGCAGAGGCTACTCTTGAGCGGTTTATGTCCGTTATTCTCATATATTATCTTATTCTACTATCTATGTCCTCCGAATCTACTGTTATTGCTTGGCACATCTGAACGTGTTGAACCTGACGGAGTCTGGCTTGTACTTGATGAGCTACTTGGTGCAGATTGGCGGGAAGCATTTCCAAAAGTAGCTCTGCTATTGTTGCCAGACGGCTGTGGAGCAGAGTATTGCTGATGCTGTGGCTGATAAGTCTGCCTTTCAGTCTGCTGTCTTGCTCCTCCAAATCGCTGGTCATAGGCTCTGCTTGGCGTTGTGCTCGTATTATTTCTGCTTGCATTGCCAAAGCTGTAATGTGCGTTATTCTGCTGTGGAGTACTCCATGAGCTGCCGTTCTGATAAACCTCCTGATTGCTTCTGCTCTGATTTGTCACAACAGGTGGATTCCGACGGGCTCCAAAACGTCCTGCATAATAGCTTTCTGAATACCGATTGCGCCCTCCACGATAGGTGTGATAATCTGCCGGACGTGAACGGTAATAGTAGCTGCGGTCAGCATAACGATTATAAACCCGATAAGCATAACTGTTGTTGTACCAATAAACGGGACGGTAGAAATAGTCTTCACTTATATAGTAATTATACTGACGGGCATTCAGAACATAGAACATATCGCTGTTGCGGCGTGCCCAATAATCTCCATAAAGTGAACGTTCACCCTGCATGTTCAGAAGATAATCAAGGTTTATTTCATAGACAGCTTCATACTGTACATCACTTAATCCAAGCTCATAAGCCATCTTGTCTGACAGGAAGAGTGCTTCTCGCCGTGCCTCTTCATATCCTAATCTTCCGTAAGTACTGCTATAACCTACGTTGTAACCATCGTCATATACTGCAACTGGACCACCGTATCCACCTCCTACAGAGAAGTATGTGCCGCATGAAGAAAGCATAAGGCTCAAGCAACCTGATACGAATGTATATAAAAGCATCTTTTTCATATCTGTAACCTTTAAATGTGACTACTTTTGTTATTTATCTATTGCAAAAATAGTCTTTTGGTTTCAAATATCAAATAGGTAAATTCCTATTCCGTAAGGGGAAGTTCCTATATCTTATTCCACCTCTTCTACGAGGGTGTTAGGCACTTCCTTGGATTTCAACATCTCGTCAAGACTCTTGAAAGTATAGGCTGCCTTGTCCTTGACAAAGGTCTTGGAGAAACGGTCGCGCAGACTCATCAGCTTCTGTACCGCCTCCTGGTAGGTCTCTGCCGTAATCCGGTCTGCCATAGCCTGTGCATTTACCGGGGTAAAGTCGAAATACTGTACGAGGTACTGCTGGAACTGACGACGCTGGTTCTGTGTCATTTCCTGTAACTGTACATTCATCTTGTCCTTCGTGCGATGTATGATAAAGACGAGCTCATCAGGCTCACCGCCACGCTGACCGTGGTCATACTTTTTCTGATACTCAAAGTGGCAATCGCAGAACCCTTTTTCTGCAAGTTCCTTCAATTCCTGCATGGCAGGGTCGAGAACACGGCGGCAGAAGTCAGAGAACTTCTTGTAATTGTTTTCCAGACGAAGCATCTTGCGGAACTCCAGCGTCTTGATAACCGTGCGCCCTTTGTCCACCCATGACTCAATGAACATGTAAATGCGTTGTGTATAACGGTTCTTACATGCAAAGACTATCTGTTTTCCTAAACGGTGATAACCAAAATCCAGTGAGACAAGTCGCTCTGCCACAGTATGGTCGAGCTTCAGAATGGCATATTTGTTATAGGAGCGGTCTTCGGGAATATACACATCACAAAGGTTGGTTGCCTTTGTGTATTTCCTTCCTTCAGCCGTCTTATAGGGTATTTCTACAGGGATAGAGGCAAGCATCTTCAGCGAGTTACGCAACTGAGGGTAGTGGTTCGGGTCAACGCCTAACTCCTTGAAAGGAAGTTTGATAGGCATACGCCCGTCCTCGTCCAGCTCATCAGTATGAAATAAATCCAGCTGAAAGCCACGTTTGTTGTTCAGAATACCGTGCAGGATAGACTGCAGGCTCTCGACAATAGATACCAGGATTCTCACTTGAATAAGAGAGTAGTCGTGGCGCATCATCGTCACGGCAATCGGCTGTAGGAGCCAGGTCTCTTCCTCGATTGGGATAAGGTCATTTGAGATAGTACGGCTTTTCAATGGAGCTTTCTGTGCTTTTGCTCCACGCTTACGAGTGACCTTCCTGATGGCTGTCTTGTCTGTTGTCATATTAGTGTCCTTTGCCTTTATCATGAAGCTGTATCAAAGATGCGGGTATGCACGGCTTTGTGCATCCTTCATTGTGCATCGTTCACGGACGCACGAGACATACGTCACTGTAGATTGCCAATGAGTCCTGTTTTTGTCACAGCCTCTTCCAATTTGCAAAGATACTGCTTTTATTTGAACTATCTACTAAAAAAAATAAAAATGATGCCCCCTGTCCATCTATCTTAATAGGTTTGATAAATGAAGAACATAGTCATTATCATCCTATCAAGCGGCATGTTTGGATTACTGCTTTTGAGTAGTTCAGGTATAAACTGCATAAATTACTTTACTGTTATTACTGCTTGATAAAACTAAAACAGCATACTTTCCCACGTCCTTTTAAATAGATAGTATCCTGTTGTATTTAGAAAAGTAAGCTCTCTAATCGAAAAAAGGTTTATTAGCTTTTGGTAGTACGACACTTTTCTAACCGAATGCTCTTCCTGGCCTGACAACATATTGCAACCTGTTTAGCCATCAACACCATTGGTGTTTACCAAGAACACCACATGTGATGGGCAACAGCACATCGGTAGAAAATGCTTCTTCCGTTATATGCGTAGACGCCTACGCATATAATGGATATAGCCTCAAAGTGAAGTGTTCTTCATTTCTAAATCCATATCACTGAGACAATAGGGCTTTTATCTAAATCTGCAACTGTTCGCTTGTCCGCTTGTATCCTGTGAGATACTAAAGAAATGCATTTGAAATATCTTGATAATCGTGCAGCCGTCAGGCTCAAAAAGAAGTGCAAAAATGACGGATTTCAGCAGCATTGTAACCTACAGAGAATCAGATGCTTGCACAACCGTGTTTCAAAAGGGCGTTAGTTAGGGTTCAAAAGGGCGTTAACAAGACCTCAAAAGGGCGTCTTCTCGAAGCCAATTGGGCGTCTTTTCAAAGCTAAAAGAGCATCAGTTTGATTTCATGTTATGAAACGTTTTTACAAAATGTTGTCTGGGTCACTACAAAGATACATAATGACAGCTTTCATACAAGCAGAATGATGAATATCCACGCATTTAACGGAAGAAACGAAAAAATGGAGAAAAGGGTTATTATCGTCATTATAATAATGTTAAGACACTAATGACGATCCTATATGGGAAAACTTCATCTGGACACCAATAACTTTACTATAAACGTAAAAGGAGGAGACCCGAAAGTCCCCCTCCCTGATGGTATCAGAATAAATGTTTATGAAAATTAGGTATAAATATTATCAATATGTTATCCTTCATAGCCCTTTCTCAAGGTACACTGTATGAAAACCTGTTGAAAGACACTATATCTATTATTTGAGTTTTAATGTGGACAAAGATAAACGAAACGAATCTACCAGCAAAAAGATTCAGGTTAAATAGTATTTATCTTGTGTTATGAAATTCAAAACAAAAAGGTGGACAAAGAAAGATAATCTTTCTCCGTCCACCTTTATATATGTAGGAAGACATCATTTTACTTCACAGCTTAGCTCCTTGCCTTCAGCCAGTTCCTTGACACTGTTAAGTGTTGAAACGGCAATGTTATGGAGTGCCTCCTCCGTAAAGAAAGCCTGGTGCGAGGTCAGCACAACGTTCGGAACCATCAGCAGACGAGCCAATACGTCGTCGTCAATCATCTTGTCGCTCTTGTCCTCGTAGAAATATTCCTTCTCTTCCTCGTAAACGTCCAGACCAGCTGAGCCCACCTGCTTCATGCGCAGCCCCTCAATAAGGTCTTCGGTATTGATAAGTTGACCACGGCCAGTATTAATAATCATAACGCCCTTCTTCATCTTGGAGATGCTCTCCTGGTTGATGAGGAACTTGGTATCAGGGGTCAGCGGGCAGTGGAGGGAGATAATGTCACTGTTAGCATAAAGTTCGTCAAGCTGGACAATCTTCACGCCATACTGCTTTGCAAACTCCTCGTCAGGGTAGAGGTCATAAGCCATGACATTCATGCCAAAGCCATGCAGAATCTTTATCAGCTCCTTGGCAATACGTCCCATGCCGATAACACCCGCAGTCTTGCCATACATGTCGAATCCGAGCAGACCATTCAGAGTGAAGTTTCCGTCACGTGTACGGTTAACTGCACGATAAATCTTGCGGTTCAGACTCAGCATCAATGCCACGGCATACTCTGCAACAGCGTGTGGAGAGTAAGCTGGAACGCGCGTTACCTTGATGCGTCCTTCAGCTGCCTTGAGATCTACATTGTTGAAACCGGCACAGCGAAGAGCTACCAGCTTTACACCGTTCTTCACCAGTTCGTCAATTACCCTCGCATCACACTCAGCATTTACGAAAATACATACCACATCAGCATCCTTTGCCAAGGGTACCGTGCTGATACTAAGACGCTCTTGATAATAGTGAATATCGAAATTATAATCTTTGTTTACTTCATTGAACGACTTGATGTCATACGACTTTGCGTCGAAGAATGCTATCCTTATTGCCATTTACCTAATATGTTTAAAATTATTATAAGTGCTTTAGATAATCCCTTATATTCCAATGTTCAAGGGAGTTCTTTACATTTTCTGATGTCCCAGGTGTTTTATATATTCAAGTTATCCAGTCTTTTATCTAAGACACTGCAAAGATACGGATAAATTGTAATATGTGCAAATATTTGACTTTATAGAATCTTATTTAGACAGCAATGGTGCTACTATGCGTTCATACATTATAAAACCTTTGACAACTGTCAACGAAACAGGCATTACATTTGAGCTTTAAGCAACCTTGTTGAAGCCAGATTTGATATTCATTATTCGATTACGAATATGCTGCTTTCAAAGAATGATTATAATGTGACGTAGGAAGTAGCGGGTGTTACCTACAGGACGAAGCTCGCATCATGTTCAAAAATATATTTGTTTTTATCCACTATAATTTAGAGATATATGCCCAAACGAAGAAAGTCAGCCCATCAATAGTTTTGGAGTGCATATTTCCTCTACATTTTTCTTTCTTGAGAGTAATGTCAAATAATTACATTCATGCACCCCCGTTTATTGTTTTCTAACGATGTGCTCGTGCTCATCACCAATGATGCTGTTAGTAAACGCCAATGGTGTTGGGCACTAACCACCTTGCGATATGTAGCCAAAGTGAAAGCAACTTGTTGTTGTCATATGCCAGAAGTACCCGTTATTCCCACCTATTGACCTTTTTATATGAGTTTTCGACACTGATATTGCAGAAATTTATGTAATTTTGCATTCATGTTAGAGATTATCAACATACTTTTAAATCGTGAATAATTCATCCACTATAAAGGGCTATGGCTATGCCAGCCTTTCTGCAATCACGTTCGGTACTATCCCTCTTTTTTCCATTCCAGTAATGGAATCAGGGATGTTATTGCCGTCAGTTCTTATCTACCGCTTCGCCTTCGGTTGCCTTTTTATGATGGCTATCCTACTATGGCGCAAGCAGAACCTGCATATACGATGGGGAGACGGACTCCGTATCATGTTCCTTTCCATCATGTATGCGGTATCAGCAGTATGCCTTTTCAGCAGTTATGAGTATATGCCAGGCGGTATTGCAACAACGCTATTGTTCTCTTACCCAGTATGGACGGAGGTTCTGCTCATCCTTTTCTTTCATGAGAAACTGACCTTGCGTATAGCCTTGGCAATTCTGCTTGCCATCGGTGGAGTAGCCTTTCTTGGAGGAATCGGGCAGGCAGATGGTATCAAGTCAATGTGGGGTGTTACACTTGCCATGTCGTCCGGACTGCTATATGCCATCTATATGGTCTTTTTTCCTCACATGCGTATCCGAAAACTGCCAGCGTTGAAGGTGAATTTCTATATCTTCTTCATGGCTATGTTATTGCTAGTCCTCTATGCAACATTTACCACGGGAGGAGTACAACGTATCACTAACGCAGACTCTTTCCTTTCATTGATACTGCTGGGATTAATCCCAACCACCATCAGCAATGTCACTTTGGTCCGCTCGCTTGCGCTGATTGACTCAGCCAGTGTGGCTATTCTGGGAGCCTTTGAACCACTCACAGCGATGACTATTGGTATTACGCTCATGGGTGAACCGCTCACGACATCTATTATCATCGGTTGTGTTCTTATCATTACCTCGGTGATACTTCTCATCACCAAGGGCAAAACCTTACCTAATCCTCTTCGGAAATATGCCGACCACCAAGAATAAAAACATCCTTTGGCATCTTCTTGCCATTGCCATTGTTGCCGTATGGGGCACTACCTTTGTAAACACAAAAGTGCTGTATAACAGTGGGCTGACACCGTTGGAAATCTTCTTTCTTCGCTTTGTCATTGCCTATATCTGTATATGGTTTATCTCGCCCCGTCACCTGTTTTCCCGAACATGGCGTGATGAGTTGATTATGGTCCTGTTAGGTATCACGGGAGGTTCTGTCTTCTTTCTTGCTGAAAACTACGCAGTGGGACTTACTTATGTTAACAACGTCAGCTTCATTGTCTGTACAGCCCCTTTGCTTACAGTGATACTCGGTATAACCTTTGTGAAGAGTATCAAGGCAAGCTGGTCACTGATACTCGGCTCGTTGATAGCCTTAATGGGGGTTGCGATTGTTATATTCAATGGTAGTTTTGTACTGCATCTGAATCCCTGGGGCGACCTCCTTACGCTACTGGCATCGCTGTGCTGGGCTGTTTATTCCTTATTGATGAAGAAGATATCGAACAGCTATTCCGCAGTCTTCATTACACGTAAGATATTCTTTTATGGACTTGTAACGGTATTGCCGGCATTCCTCTTTGACCCATGGACAGCTACCACTTCAATGCTTCTTACACCGAAAGTGATACTGAACCTGCTGTTTCTCGGTCTTATTGCATCATTTCTTTGTTTTGTTCTCTGGACACTCGTCATTGCAAAGATTGGTGCTATGACATCATCAAACTACCTGTATCTCAACCCGATTACTACTGTCGTCACCAGTGCCATCTTCCTTAACGAACCTATGACAGCCATAGCTTATGTGGGTAGTGCACTGATATTGGTAGGAGTGGCAGTGTCGAATAAGTAATATACGCTCCTTGTCAGCCGGTCTACGGTTGGCTGCTGATGGAAATAGTCGGATGCTCTTGTGTTTACTCAGTCTTAAAACATTTGTATTGTCTTTTAAAATAACTTGATCATAATATGAAGAAAACAGTATTGGTAACTGGTGCTACCAGTGGAATTGGTGAAGCCTGTGCACGTAAGTTTGCACAGGAAGGATACGATATTATCATTACAGGACGCAGGGCACAACACCTTGCCGACCTGAAGAAAGAACTCGAAGTAAAAGGCACAAGGGTACTGGCTCTCGCTTTTGACGTGCGGAACCGTAAGGCTGCAACTGCAGCTATCAACAGTCTGCCGCTCGACTGGCAGCAGATTGATGTCCTTATCAATAATGCTGGTCTGGCACTTGGTCTGGAACCAGAGTACGAGGGAAGTTTTGAGGATTGGGAAACGATGATTGATACCAACATCAAAGGACTCTTAACCATGACACGACTCGTCGTACCAAGGATGGTAAAACACAACAGCGGCCACGTTATTAATATCGGTTCTGTAGCTGGTGATGCAGCCTATGCTGGTGGCAATGTCTATTGTGGAACGAAAGCCGCCGTGAAGACTATTACCGATGGGCTCCGTATAGACCTTGCACATACATCTGTGCGTGTAACTACTGTGAAGCCGGGACTTGTTGAAACCAACTTCTCTAACGTCCGCTTCCATGGCGATGATGCCCGTGCTGACAAAGTCTATCATGGTGTAAAACCGCTCACTGGTACTGATATTGCCGATGTTGTTTTCTATGCAGCTTCTGCTCCTGCACACGTTCAGATTGCCGAAGTGCTTGTTCTTGCCACTCATCAGGCTAACGGAAGTGTGCTACATAGAGACGCATCAAAGTAAGTACCAATCTTCTTCGGTCTTATTTTGAAATCTTTTAGCGCATAAACAAAGAGTTCTTATACGCTCAAAAGAGAGATAAAAAGAAATTATAGTTGTGGGGATACAGGTTCATACATTCTATTGTCGATGTTCAGAAATAGACGTATGAACTCATATCCCCACTTACTTTACTAAATGCACAGAAGAAATGAGAATTAAAATTATTGATCATAATACATATAAAGAATTAGATTATGAAGCCATTTTTGATAACTGTCATAATGATTTTTATCGGAAATATGGAAAAATAATCAATGCCGATTCACATACAAAAATTGCTTGGTCGAGCGACCTATTACTACCTCAGTTTTTAGATTTATCTTCGAAAATATATGCAATAGGCATCGAGCAAAATTTTGCTATTTATGATTTTGAAAAGAAACACAGAATTATGTATTTGGACTTAATGTTTCTTTTTTGTGAAATGGTAAAGTTTAACCAAAAATTATTTATTGCAACTGAATTAGAAGTTATTGTTGTGGATTTAGAAGAGTATAACATTATTGATACCATATCATTACCAGATATGTACGATAAAATTGAGATTAATTGTGATAAAATTGACATTCATTGTTTGGAAAATATTCTTATAAAGTATAACACTGGGGATAATTAAAATAAGCAACGCTGTAGTACGGTGTTGAATTTTCTTTACATCATTCCTTGCAATCTTTACTTTTAAGAAACAAAAAAGCACCTTTTGAACACCTTTGTAACCATCTTATTATAAACTTGTTACAAAGTCATGCAAGAAAAGGTGCCTAATTGGACTTTAAAAGGGCGTTAGTAAGACCTCTAAAGGGCATCTTTTGCAAGCCAAAAGGGCGTCTTTTCAAAGCCAATTAAGCCTTAATAATAATAGAGGTGATGAAAAATACTTACAAACATAGGTGGTCTACCTGCTGTAAAGTGTTCTACTTATTTATTTATCTATGAAGTGTGTTGTATATTAAAGTTTTCCCCCAGAATATTTATTCATCCATTGGCTTTTTCTCACGTGCCGTCTTGATTCTGTCTTGTATCATCTGATAGTGAGAAATAGCATGTTTACGTGCGCTGATAATCTGGTATCTGTAGACAAGACAGGTGGTTATAAAATAAACAGTTGTCTGTATCCATAATGCACGGACTTCAGGAAGAATATCGTTGAATGTTGCTCCCATGGATGCTATTCGCAGATAACCACGCACACCGAAGGTGGAAGGAATGAGCCAACTGAAACCCTGCCATACTCCAGGAATATTGCTCTGCGGCCACGAGGCGCCTGTAAGGAACAGGAAAGGGATAGACGTGAAGACCACCAGAAGCATTACGTTCTCGCGATAACGCACGAGGCAGGAGAGGGTCATCCCGAAGAAGATGACCGCTAACAGATAAGGCAGGAGAAGCCAGAAGAGGTCGGCAGGACGGGCAAGCATCGTAAAGTTGAAGAAGTAGGGTACTGCCATCGTGATGTAAGCTGACATGACACAATAAATCATGAGGTAACAGGACGATTTTCCGAGTACTATCTTCATGATCCCGTCGTAATGTCTGCCGATAGGAACAAGGTCCTGAAAGCGGTTGTTCTCACGTGCAGTTCCAGCCGATAGTCCGATACCGAGAAGCAGGGTCTGTTGCAGAATAAGAATCAGAACACCCGGCAGAATGGCATTGCCATAGCCTCCTGTCGTGTTGAAAATCGGTTGTGCATCAACAACCATAGGTTCAGTGTTCAGTTCTTCGTCCCGTTCTGTAAATGAGAACGTATGGGGTTTCTGCCGTTCAGCACCCATTTTGAGCGATACAGCCAGTGCAGTCTGATAGATAGCCTTATAAGTAAGCATCAGACTCATATCACAATATACGCCCACATGCGCCTGGTCGCCACGGTTCAGTGTACGGTCAAAATCACTGGGGAAATAGAGTACGCCATGTACAGCCTGTTCTCCCACCAGCGCCTGTGCCTCCAGAAGGTTGTTGCAATAATAGGCAGCATGCACATCTGGTGACGCATCAAAGTTACGGATGAACTCACGGGAAGAAGAAGAGTGGGAGAGGTCGACGATAGCAACAGGCACCTCGCGCACCACCTCATTATTATATATCCATGAGTAAAGCAGCGGATAAGCCAAAGGAACAAGGAGGAAGAAAATCAAGACTCCTTCATCCTTAACCGTACTTTTCATTTCCAGCCACCATATATAGCAAAGCGAAGAGAGAAAACTCAGCAATCCTGAGCTTGCTTTCTTTGTGTTGGTATGGGCTGTTGTATTCTTTGTTTCTGACATGATTGACAGTTTATTGAGTCCTCGTTCATGAGAGGTTATTTAGGCAATGATGAGCGGATGACATGTAATGCATAATAGGAACAGGCTATGATAGATTCTTATAGCATCTTTCCCTTTGCCATATCCCGAAACCTTCTGTACCTCCTTTCGGTCAGTTAACGTTAGTTGGGGGAGGTTCTATGGTATATACACATACTCCACCATTGCTCGTTTTATGTTCCGTATCACAAGGATAGGAAGAGTGGCAAAGGCTACCAGCGCAACGACATTCACCCAAGCATCAATCAACGGATAACCATTGAAGACGCATATCTGATAGATCATATAATAGTGACGCAGCGGAACAATCTGTGCCAAAGCCTCTATCATACCGTCCATTGCAAAGAGCGGGAAAGTTGCACCGCAGGCAGAGAAGCCTACGACTGCCCAGAGAGAGCACACACTCATCGACATTCGCAAGGAAGGCATCAGACCGAAGACGAAGACACCGAAGCCTTGGGAAGACAATACGGTAAGAACGGCAAGGAAGATAATCATGAGTATGCCACCGGGATGTGGAAAGTTCAGATAGCCATAGACATACCATTCATACCCCAAGAAGATAGTCAGGAACACAAGTGTCTGTGGTAACAGCTTACCTGTAAGGGCTATGAAGATGTTGTTTCCTGCCATAGACATCCACTTATGTGCCCGTCCGAACTTCAGTTCTGTACCGATAGAGTAGGCGGTGATGAGGAACATGAACAGCACCAGGATACCCGGAACCATGATACTGCTCAGATAGACGTTATAGTTCATCCATGGATTGCCGACCATGTGTACGTCAAGTGCTATGGGCTGTATGAACTCCTTTATTTCCTTGGGAGTCTTGCCAAGCATCTGTAGTTTGGCTGCACCTACCGCCGCCGAGCTGAGTGTGGTTACGGTCTTGAGGTCTTTAAAGAGCATTCCGCCCGCAACAAGAGTTACATTGCTGTAATAGAATGACATTTTAGGCTGCCGTTTTGAGATTAGTCGGGCAGTTGTTCCGTCAGGAATATAAAGGAAGGCATAAATCTCATTACGCTGTATGGCTTTGCGTGCTTCGGCAACACTGTTGTAATGTCCTGCAACATGGGTGCTCTGGAAAGCATCCAGCTGACGAATCATAGCACGTGTAATAGAGGTGTTGTCGTTATCGACCACACCACAGGGCAAGTCCTCTGGCTGTCCTTCATTCATCAGGGATGTAAAGAAAAAAATCACAACAAGTGGAAATACCACCATGCAACAGATGTAGATGGGATTGTGAATAATCAGCCCCACTTCACGAGCAGAGAGGTTGACAAGCCTTCTTATGTATATGAGTAATTTCTTCATTATAATTAAAAACTCCTCAATTCCCTATAAACATGGAAAGTTACGAGAGGAGAAATGGCTTTAAAAGCCCTTGATAGATGGTCATTAAATAATAAAACATTAATTTCTAACAGATGAAACAAGCATCCTAATCAAGCGTGCTTAGCCCTAACACCATTGGTGTTCACCAACAACACAACATGTGATGGGCAACAACACGACGGTAGGATATGATAAGAGAGGGACATTATCGTTACTAACTAATAGCAAACTTCTGCACAAAAGACTTACCAATCAGCTTAAAATCCTTTACCAATCTTTATTCCGTTAGGCAACTCCCCTCCATCGGTTCCTACTTCTTTATTATCAACGACATGCCTGGCTTCAGACCATCCACCTTCTTTGTCGGGCGTGCCTTCACCTGAAACGTCTTGAGGTCATACTGCCCGTTGGTCTTAGTAGCCTTCCATACTGCGTAAGAGCCTTGATCCTTCATGGATGTTACACGCATCTCAATGTATTTGTCAAGGGCTGGTACGAATACTTTAAACACCGTCCCAATCTTCATGTCCTTGAGCTGGTCCTCACGGACATTGAAAGTACCCCAGATGTCATTAACCATGGAGATACTCATAATCGGACTACCCAGACCTACAAGTTCACCCACCTTTGGATAGATGGTCTCTACCTCACCATCAGCAGTTGCACGCTGCACGGTCTCTTTCAGTACGGAACGGACCACGTCAATGGCTGAACGAGCCGCCTGCGCCTGTTTCTTTGCTGCCTCTTTCGTTTCCTGTCGTGCACCGTTCTTGGCAAGTTCCCATTGCGCCTTGGCAACCTCAACACCAGCTTTGGTTGCCTCGTAAGCCGCCATGGCTTCATCACGTTTCTGTGCTGTCATCACACCTTCATCAAAGAGTCGCTGCATACGACCGTAAGTCTTTTCTGCGATGCCATTGGCAGCGATCGCCTGTTGATAGAGCTGATAGGCACTCTCGACGGTCTCTCGACGGGTTGGCGCTTCTGCCAAGGCACTCATTGCATCTGTTGCACCAGCTGCAGCTTCCGCAACTTTCTCCTGTGTACTTGCCTCTGGGATAGCCAATGTGGCAAGGATATCGCCCTTGTGAACAAAGTCACCTTCCTTTACTTTGATATCCGTTATACGTCCAGGGAACTTACAAGCTACACGATATTCGCTCACTTCTACTTCTCCCTGTATCACTTCTTCTGTGCGGTCAATGGTGAAATAACCAATGACAGCTACAAGAACGACTACGAAAACAAAGCCTAAAACGGCTAAGAGAATATTGTTATGTTGTGATTTTGCTGACATATCTCTTTAAACTTTGAGGTTTGAGTTTTATGTATTTAGTATTGAATTGTGTGCTTTGCAGCTTGAGAATTGAACCTTGGGATATTGAATCCATGGCATTCTTATGTGTTCATAAAGTCAATTCCCAAAGTTCAAACATCAATCTTCAATGTGTTAAAGACTGCCAAGAGCCTTTTGTAATCCCGTTTGTGCTAACTTAACGTTTATCTCGGCATCAATGATTGCCATGCGGGCTGTCTGCCATGCAGTCTGAGCTGCCATAACCTCAGTAACGGTCATGACCCCCTCCTTGAAGCCTATGTTAGCACAACGAAGGTTCTCTTCAGCAGCCTCCATGTTTTTATGGGATGTAGCAAGCTGCTTGTTGGCATCCTTGAGACGGAGGCGGTTCTGCTCCACTTCCAGGTCAATCTTCTTGCGTATATCTTCCATTTCCAGCTGTGCTATGCTTGTAGCTGTCTTACTTGCACGCACCTTATACTTGTTCTCTCCCCAGGTCCATACTGGAATCTGTACTGTTATACCAATGTTCCAAAGGTCCGTAAAACGCTTTTGGAAACCATTGAAAAGATTCGGATTTGACAAAGAATAACCACCTGTAAGAAGAACGTGGGGAAGATAAAGCGAACGAATGAGCTTAGTATTCTGTTTGCTCATATCGACAGCATTCTGCAAAAGACGTAATTCAGGACGGGCTTCAACAATAGCTGTGCTGTCTGAAACAGAAGTGTTGTGCGTGTCAAACTGTGTCGATGGAGTAGGGGGGAGATCGGCATCTCCTTCATCTGATAACTGTATATCACCATCCAGTTCAAGACCACAAAGCTCGCACAATGCCATCTTTGCCAGTGAAACACCGCTTTGAATGCGGGCAATCTGCAACTCGGCTGTATTGACAGCCACATCAACTTTCAATCCATCAGCCCGCGTCGCGACGCCTTCACGAATCATTATCTTTACGTCATCGTCCAGCTTCTGTGCCAGGTCTCGATACCGTATAGCCAAAGCCTCTTTCTTCTTCAATGAAATTGCAAGCCAATACGCATTGTCCACGCCATAGAGCACTAACTGTCGTTTAAGGCTGATATTATTCTGTACAACTTGCTCACCAATAGCCGCCATGTCATTGGCAGCCTTGATAGCTCCACCCATATAAATAGGTTGGTTGACAATAATTCCACCAGCATAGACATTCTTTGTATTCGAACGGAACGCATCATTGATGCTCTGCCCGATGTTATTACCAGCCTGTACAAGTGGTGTGGTGATATTGCCAAGGACCTGCCCAAGTTGCTGAGCAATCTGTGGACTGAGGATACCCTGCTGTACCAATGAGGTGAGGTTCTGACCAATCTGACTCCCCAACTGCCCTATAGTATTCGTTCCAAGATTACCAAAAGAACTCTTCTGCTTGTCATTGAGGAGCGATATTTCGCGTGAAAAATGCTGGTACCCGGCAAGTGCATCCACCCTTGGCAGATACTTAGTCTTAGCTGCCTTGCGTGTGTTCTCAGCCACATCCACCGTCATACGTGATACTTTCAGCTGGCGATTGTTCTGTAAAGCCAGCTCCCGGCATCGCTGCAGGGAGTACACCTCCTGTGCATGAACGCCAAAAGTAACACCGAATAGCATTGCTATGGTGAATAATCTTTTCATTTCTAAAATGTCTCTAAAGTATTCAGTGCAAAATTACTCTTTTTGTATGGATTGACCATGAAAAGCGAGGTGATATTCATTAAAATACAAAAATATGCCTATTTTTAGGGAAATATAGAACAACTTTAGAAATAAATGTTTAACTTTGCAGATGCTTTCTGTATAAAATACAAGTACGAAAATATTTCACACTGTGAACAAAAAGAGTTTTTTTTACCGTGTCTTCGACCTATACTATGATGGTTTTCGACACATGACATTGGGTAAGACGCTATGGACGGTGATAATAGTAAAGCTGATTATCATCTTTCTTGTACTGAAAGTGTTTTTCTTTCCGAACTTTCTGAAACAGAATGCCAAACCGGGAAAGGAAGGCGATTTCATAGAAAAGCAGCTAATGAAGCGGTAGCAGCTTTCGGACGAATCTACCCGCTTATACCAAAACACAGAATATTCAATTCTTAACATTTTAATAAATAACAAAAACAATGGAAAACCTACTTTTAGCCATTGACCCAGGAACAGTTGACTGGTCACGTGCCCAATTTGCACTGACAGCCATCTATCACTGGCTTTTCGTTCCCTTGACGCTGGGCTTAGCTGTCATCATGGGAATCATGGAGACTTGTTATTATCGCACCCGAAAGGAGTTCTGGCGCACGGCAGCCCGCTTCTGGCAGCGATTATTCGGTATCAACTTTGCCATGGGTGTTGCCACTGGTATCATCCTTGAGTTCGAGTTCGGAACGAACTGGAGCAACTATTCATGGTTTGTCGGTGACATCTTCGGTGCACCACTTGCCATCGAGGGTATTCTGGCTTTCTTCATGGAGTCAACATTTGTTGCAGTGATGTTCTTCGGCTGGAACAAGGTTTCAGCTGGTTTCCATCTTGCTTCTACATGGCTCACAGGTCTGGGAGCAACCATCTCTGCATGGTGGATTCTCGTGGCAAATGCGTGGATGCAGTATCCTATTGGCTGCACATTCAATCCAGAAACGATGCGTAATGAGATGACTTCATTCATGGACGTTGCACTGAGTCCGTTTGCAATCGACAAGTTCACGCACACCATTACATCTGCATGGGTGCTGGGATCAGCATTCACTGTCGGTGTCGGTTGCTGGTACCTGCTTCGTAAGCGTCACACAGAGCTCGCCACACAAAGCATAAAGATAGGTTCCATTGTCGGTCTTCTTGCCTCACTTCTGGTAGGTTCAACAGGACATAGTTCCGCTTATATGGTTGCGCAGACACAGCCAATGAAACTTGCTGCCATGGAGGCACTCTATGAAGGTGGTACGGACCAGAGCCTGACAGGTATTGCCTTGCTCAATCCTTTCAGGCAGCCTGACTATATGAATGAAACCGAACCACCTATGCGAATAGCTGTGCCTAACATGCTTTCTATGCTTGCAACAAACGACCCTCATGGGTATGTTCCGGGTGTAAAGGACATTATCAAGGGTTATCAGAAGGCTGACGGCACGATGGAACCATCACTGAAGGAAAAGCAGGAACATGGTCGCAACGCTATCCAGGCACTTAAGGACTACCGTGCAGGAAAGGACAAAGAGGCTAATCTGAAGGTTCTTGACCGTGACATGAAGTACTTTGGTTATGGATATATCAAGGATGCTGACCAGATTGTGCCATTCATTCCTGTCAATTTCTGGGCATTCCGTGTCATGGTAGGACTTGGCTGTTTCTTCATCCTTGTGTTTGCTGTAATGTTATTCATTGTTTACAGAAAAGACATAACCCGTCCACGCTGGTTGCAGATGGTGGGTGTTGCACTGATTCCATTGGCTTATATTGCCAGTGAGAGCGGCTGGCTCGTTGCGGAGTTCGGTCGTCAGCCATGGACCATCCAGGACATGCTTCCTACATGGGCAGCCGTGAGCGACCTCTCAAGTGGGGGTATTGCACTCACCTTCTTCCTCTTCCTTGTTCTCTTTACTGCAATGCTGGCAGTTGAGGTTAGTATTATGTGTAAGCAAATTAAGAAAGGACCAGAACTATGACATACGATTTTCTGCAACACTACTGGTGGTTCATCATCTCACTCTTGGGTGCGTTGCTTGTCTTCCTGCTCTTCGTACAGGGTGCAAACTCCATGATTTCCCAGTTGGGCAAGACGGAGGAAGAACGCCGCATGATTATCAATTCAACCGGACGTAAGTGGGAGTTCACTTTTACTACACTTGTAACTTTCGGCGGAGCATTCTTTGCTTCTTTCCCATTGTTCTACAGTACCAGCTTCGGCAGTGCCTACTGGGTGTGGCTGCTGATTCTGTTCACATTCATTATTCAGGCTGTCAGCTATGAGTTTCAGAACAAGGCAGGCAATCTCTTTGGTGTGCGTACCTTCCAGGTATGCCTGATTATCAATGGTGTTCTCGGTCCGTTGCTATTGGGCGGAGCTGTTGCAACCTTCTTTACTGGTTCCAACTTCATTGTGGAGAAGGGCAACATCACTGATTTCATGCAGCCTGTTATCTCTCGCTGGGCAAACGGTTCTCGTGGACTTGACGTGTTGCTCAACCCATGGGTGGTTATCTTTGGCATTTCAGTGGTATTCCTTGCACGCATCCTCGGCACGCTCTACATTAATAATAATGTGAATGATGATGTTATCCGCAGACGTATTCGCAAGCAGTTGCTCGTCAACACCGTGCTATTCCTGCTGTTCTTCCTGCCTTTCCTCATCGTGACACTACTGGGTGATGGCTATGCTGTCAATGAAGCTGGTGTTATCGTTATGGAGCCGATGAAGTATCTGAACAACCTGTTGGCTATGTGGTCGCTGGCTATTATCCTGCTTGCAGGTGTTGTTCTGTTGCTTTTCGGAATCATCAAGACTGTCCTGAAGCCAGCGTATATCCGTGGTATATGGCCTGCAGGCATTGGTGTTGTGCTGGTAGTGTTGGTGCTCTTCCTCATTGCAGGATGGAACAACACAGCTTACTACCCATCAACTGCCGACCTCCAGAGCTCTTTAACTATTCAGAATAGCTCATCGAGCGAGTTCACACTCAAGGCAATGTTCTATGTCAGCTTCCTTGTTCCATTCGTTTTGGCATACATTGTTTATGCTTGGCGTGCTATTGACAAGAAGGAAATTGACCGCAAGGAAATAGCAGAGGATGACCATGCTTATTAAAGTATAACTACCTGTTCATAATAGATAATTACCAAGAGGGTGGGAGAAGCGAGCATCAGCGGACTTCTCTCACCTTCATTTCTTTATCATAAAGGCATGAGGTTTGCAAGAAACAACAAGAATAAATTTCTGAAAAATATTTACAAGTCCAACCGCTGCCAATACTTAGATTTCTGCATTTTACAGTTCAATCGCCTAACTATGTAAGCATCTGCAAATCAATCCGTTGTAAACCTGTACAAGAAAAGGTGCTTAATTGCATTGCAATTAAGCACTAATTAGACTCCAACTAAGGCTAAGTTAGAAGGCAACTAATCAACGAAAATGAAGAAATATCGAAATTGGTGTAAACTGACTGATAATGAATAGGAAACGGAATGATTTGCATGGAAGTGCTCTTTTCAAAAAGGGTAATAATATGCAGATTTAAGCAAAAGTTCAGTTACCAGAGCGTTACCCAATTTTGCCACAGGTAACGACGGAGAAAAAATAGGTAACTGAATTATTTTCGCACGTGTGGCTGTTGCTTCGGTCGGCAGTTTTCTGCATAAGTAAGGAACGCTTTGAAATTGGTAATTTTGCCACAACACATCGAAGCGTATGAAAACAGAGAAAATGAAGGTGTTGCTCTACCTTAAAAAGAGCGGTCTTGACAAGTCTGGAAAAGCCCCGATTATGGGACGCATTACCATTGGGCGTTCCATTGCGCAGTTCAGCTGTAAACTCTCCTGCAACCCCGACTTGTGGAATCCACGAGAGAGCAGAATGGATGGCAAGAGTCGTGAGGCGGTGGAGATAAACGGTAAATTGGAAAATCTGCTGTTGTCTGTTCAGTCAGCTTATCAATCTCTGCTATCCAAAGGTTGCCCATTTGATGCAGCCGATGTGAAAGAGCTGTTCCAAGGGAGCGTACAGACACGGTGCATGCTCATCGAAAGGCTGGATATGCTCATCAAGGAGAAGGAAAGCCATGTTGGTATAGACATCAAGGAAGGAGCCATACACGGCTATCACTCTACCCGAATTCATTTGCAGAAGTTTATTCAACGGAAGTACAAGGTAGCAGACTTGGCTTTCTCACAGCTCACAGAGAACTTTATCTATGAGTTTGGGCAGTATTTCTTAGATGAGTGCGGTTTTCAAGAAAGCACATTCTATAATGCAGCCACGCATTTGAAGACGGTATGCAGATTGGCTTACCGTGAGGGATTGGTTGATGTTCTTCTATTTGACAAAGCCAAAATCAGCAAGGGCGATAAGAGACTGCCCAAAGCATTGGACAGGGAAGCATTGGACAAGTTAAAAGTACTCCGCTTTGAGGAATTGGAGGAGGAAATGGAAACGGCAAGGGATATTTTCCTCTTTGCCTGTTATACAGGTGCTGCATATTGCGATTTGATGGAACTGAACAAGTCCCATCTTGTGCGTGATGATGAGGGTTGCCTTTGGCTGAAGTTCAACCGTCAGAAGACAGGTGTGCCTTGTCGTGTCAAACTGCTGCCCGAAGCCATAAGGCTGATGGAGAAGCTCCACAGCGATGGAAGGGAAACATTACTCCCCTATATCAAGTACAAGAACTATCAGATCTGTTTGAAAGCCCTGCGGCTTCGTGCAGGCATATCGTTTCCCTTTACCACACATACGGCAAGACACACCTTTGCCACGCTTATCACGCTTGAGCAAGGAGTGCCAATAGAAACGGTGAGCAAGATGCTCGGACATAGCAACGTAAGTATGACCGAGCGTTATGCAAAGGTTACACCCCAAAAACTCTTTGAGGAGTTTAATCATTTCCTTTCTTTCACGGAGGATATGCAGATGAGTATTTAGCAATAGACATATTAAAACTAAAATCATTATGAGAAGTACATTCAAGACTCTATTCTATATCAACAGACAGAAAACAAAGGCAGACGGCAATACCGCCATTCTCTGCCGTATCACCATCGACGGAAAGAGCACAGCCATTAGCACAGGTGAAGAGTGCAATCCCTCCGAGTGGAACACCAAACAGGGTTTGACAACCAATAGGAAGACCAACCAAAGAATCAATGAGTTCAGGGAATTGATAGAAAAAACCTATCGGGACATACTGACGAGGGAAGGAGTGGTAAGTGTGGAACTTATCAAGAACAGTTTGCAAGGCATTGCCACCAACCCCACCACGCTCCTTGCAATGAGCAAGGCGGAACTGCAAGCCGTCAAGGAAAGCGTTGGAAAGTCAAGGGCAGAGGGGACTTATCTGAACCTTTACTATTCTGATAAAAATCTCCGAGAATTTATCGAAAACAAAGGAGTACAAGACATATCTATCGCCACCATTACGGAGAGTTTGTTCGAGGAATACCGTTTCTTCCTGAAAAAGCGTGGGCTGAAAGCATCGACTGTCAATACCAATCTCTGTTGGCTGAGCCGACTGATGTTTCGTGCGGTGAGCAGCAGGATTATCCGCTGCAATTCCTTTGAGAACGCCAAGTATGAGAAGGAGGAAAAGAAGATACGCTTCTTGCAAAAGGGCGATGTAATGAAACTCATGGCAATGACGATGAACGACAGAGAATCGGAATTGGCACGGCTGATGTTCGTCTTCTCCTGCTTCACAGGTATGGCTATCGCTGATATGGAAAATTTGGAATACAACCATATCCAAACGGCAGCAGACGGACAGAGATATATACGCAAAGAGCGTCAGAAGACAAAGGCAGAGTTTGTCGTGCCGTTACATCCCATAGCTGGAACTATCATCAGCCATTGCAGGAATGCGCAGGCAGGAAACGAAGAACAGCAGGCGGTGAAAGAAAAAGGCGACAGCCTTGTCTTTCAACCTCATTGCAGCCGTAGCGTGATGGGCAAGAACCTGAGCATCGTGGGTAAGGCTTGCGGTATCCGTCAAAGACTTTCATACCACATGGCAAGACATACGTTTGGCACGATGTGTCTAAGCGCAGGAATTCCTATTGAGAGCATAGCCAAGATGATGGGGCATGCCTCCATATCAAGCACGCAGATTTATGCGCAGGTAACGGACAACAAGATTTCAAAGGATATGGACAGGCTTATAGCCAAACAATCGGCAAAGGAGAAAGAAATAGCGGAGAGAGGGGCTTGTGAACCTTCGGATTTTGCAACCTGTAAAATGGAGGAAACGGCATGAAAGCAAGCAATAATTCAAAGAGCAAAAATAGCACGTACAATCATCGCAGTTACTTTGATTGGGGGAGTAATATGCAGGTTGTCCACAAGGGTAAAGGCGAGATTGCCATGACGGAGGGAGAACTTGCGAGGTTCTTCGGTGTGACGTGGAGAAAACTCAATCATAGGCTTCAAGCGATAATAAAATCTTCCAACTTGCATCCCGATGAAAGGGGTGCAGGCCAAGAAGAGGTTATCAATGGTAGAGAGTGTGTTGGTTATGCATCACTTTATCCGCTCTCAACAATCATTGCCCTGTCCTTTCTATTGGACAGCATGGAAGCGCATTTATTCAGAAAGTACATCAGTAGAAGATTGCAGACAGAGGCTGCCATTGTAACGCCAATCTTCCTGTTAGGCAATACCAAGAACTAATGAATATATTTCCTTTTTCTTTCACCGATTATATCTTACTACATTACTACAATAAGAGTTAAAGCGGTGAAAGAGAAAGGATTAACGTGTAGTTGGCTGCTCAAAATAATTGTACTACGCAGTAACTACATTTGCCTTTCTTCTTTCACTGCTTTATTACGGTTAAAAAGGGAATTATATGCTATTTGTTATTTGCTTGACTATCCTCTGGAGCACGCTTTCATTGCTTATAAGTATAGATGCCGTGCCCACCATTCCGCTGATAATTTTATACCTGCAATCCGTTATCCTTACCTGTGCCGTGAATACGCTGCCTTCTGCCGTTTGTCGGGGTGTATGCGATGTGGCTGTTATTACACCATTTGCAACTCCGTATGTTTCTGCATCGTAACCCTCAACTTCGATGTTCGCTGTCATTCCTCTTGCTATCGTATTCACGTATTTATAGGGAACGGTTATTGTGCCTTGATGGGCATTTGTCATCTGCACCTTTGCACTGATGGTTTCGGGATAAGGTATAAAATATGCGCCCACCAATAGTCCCAATATCACAATGGTGATTATCGTGATACCATAACGGACAATCCTTGACGGTATCTCGCCAATGATATGCCTTACTTTCTCGCTGCGGAGTTCTATCTTGTTGTCTGCCATAATATTCCTTTCTGCTGTTAGTTGCCTAATTCTAACTGATTTTTTACGAGGTTATAGTATGCACCCCGCTTTGCTGTGAGTGCTTCGTGGTTGCCAATTTCTACCACCTTGCCTTTATCCAATACCACTATCTGATCAGCATTCTTCACCGTACTTAGGCGGTGTGCCACGATAACCACCGTCTTGCCTTTGTAGAACTCATCAAGATGTTCTACTATCATACGCTCATTGTTGGCATCGAGCGAGTTGGTGGCTTCGTCAAGGAAGATATAGTCGGGGTTCTTATACACGGCTCTCGCTATGAGTATGCGCTGTTTCTGCCCTTGGCTCAATCCCACGCCATCGCGACCAATCTTTGTGTTATATTTTAAGGGCAGCCCCATCACATAATCGTGAATACAGGCTATCTCGGCAGACTTCAGCAAACGCTCCTTGTCTATCTCTCCATCATCCACGGCAATGTTTCTTGCTATCGACTCGGAGAATATTACGCCATCCTGCATCACCACGCCACACTGCCTGCGCCACCATTTCTTGTTAAGTGTGTTTACATCCGTTCCACCAATGGTAATTTGTCCACCCAATACAGGGTAATAACCCAGCATGAGTTTGATGAGGGTGGTCTTTCCGCTTCCCGACGCCCCGACAATTGCTGTTACCTTGCCTTTGGGGATAGTAAGGCTTACATCATCGATGATGGTTTTCAGTGCGTGTGGATCGTATTTGAAGTTTATGTTTTCAAGTTCTATACATTGATTTTCTTCTTTCACCGTTGTTACCAGACCTTGTTTCCCGTTCTCATCATCAACATGGTGGATTTCGTTGATACGCTCAAGGCTAATCTTCACGTCCTGCACCGAATAGAAGAAACTCATCAGCTGTTCCACTGGCGAGTTGAGCTGTCCGATGATGTACTGCACGGCAAGCATCATACCCAGTGTGAGTTGTCCGTGAATCACGGCTGTTGCTGCCACCACCGTGATAACAATGTTTTTGAGTTCGTTGATGAATATGCTGCCTGCTTCCTGTGTCTGCTGGAGTTTGAGGGACTTCATCTGTATCCTGAAGAGGTCTGCCTGCACGTCCTCCCATTCCCAGCGTCTGCGCTGCTCGCAGTCTTGCAGCTTGATCTCCTGCATGGAGGTGATAAACTCGTAGGTCTTGTTGTTGTTGATGGCTTGCTGCTCAAAGAGTTCGTAGTCGAGTACCTTTCTGCGCCTGAGGAAGAGTGCAAGCCAACCGCCATAAAGCAGACTGCCGAGCATGAAGATGGCAAAGACGAGCCAATTATAGGATAGCAGTACGATGCTGAACACCACAAAGGTGAAGAGTGAGAACACGATACTGAGCGTCTGTTGCGTCAGAAACGTGTTCACCCTACTGTGGTCGCCCATACGCTGCATGAGGTCGCCCATCAGTTTGGTATCGAAGAATGACATCGGCAGCTTTAAGAGCTTGATGAAGAAGTCGCTTACCAATGAGATGTTGATGCGCGGCGAGATGTGCAGCAACAGCCAACGGCGAATAAAGTCGATGGCAGTACGGCTCACGGTAAGCATCAGTTGTCCTAAGAGTATCAGCCATATAAAACCGATATTCTGGTTTTTGATGCCCACATCCACGATAGACTGGGTGAGGAAAGGCAGAATAAGCTGTAACAAACTGCCCACGAGCAAACCTAAGACAATCTGCCCGAAGTACTTGCGATATTGCTTGATGTAGCCAAAGAGGAATCTGAACGAGCGTTCCTCTGTTGGCTGTTCCTCCATCTGCTTTTCATAAAATGCTGGTGTGGGTTCCAAGAACATGACTATTCCTTTCTCCTCACCGTCCGATTGAGTGCTGACCCAATGCTTCTTAAATACTTCGAGGTCGTATTTTACATGCCCTTTTGCAGGGTCTGCAATGTAGAATCCGTTCTTTTTAACTTTGTATAGTACAACAAAATGATTTTGGTTCCAATGGAGTAAGCAAGGATAATTTATGTCTTTTATTTGATACAAGCTTGCTTTTCCACATAGCACATCAAAACCTAAGGCTTCTGCCAATTGTTTTAAAGCCTGCATTGAAACACCCTCATTGGTTATAGTACAGGTATTTGATAGAGTTTCAAATGAACACTTTCTACCATAATACTTACAGACCATAGCCATGCAGGCAATCCCACACTGCATGGCGTCATGTTGTCTATAAAAATAAAAGGACATTTATTTTGCTGTGTTGTATTTGGTAAGACCGGAGTCGTTGTCTCTATTATTAATGTTTTTACCCAGATGCCTTCGTGAATTGCCTTTTGACAAAGAATAGACGAAAGTCAGTGCCACAAGATTTTTGAAATTACCCCATCGGGTCTTTTCTACGAAATGGAATGAAGGAGTATCTGCATAAATCTTGGAAGGATCGGGATTGTAAATGAACATGGCACCCACGGTGACAGCACCGATTCTGTATGTAAGGGATGCGTTCGCATTATACCCAATCTTCTCAAAGACATCACCTTCAACAGTGGTCATCGGTAGATTGTGGTTGGTAATGAACTGCCACTTGCCTGCCACCACCTGACAAGAGATTCCGACATTGTTCAGATTGTGGTTGACACGCTGATTAGGCGTATTGTATTTGGAAAACATATAGTTATAGTAAGGCTGCAAAGTTAGCCAGGAGAAAGGTCTGCAACTCAGAACAAGCGATGCGCCATACTCGTTGACATGGCGGATGCCCACAATCTGGTTCACGAAGTCCGAACCGTCAGCGGAAACAACTGTCATATTCTTGCTGGGATAGTAGGCATGGCTGACGGAAGGTTTGACAAACCAGATATTATTGGCCGACGCATACTGGAAGCTAAGTTCGGTGCGGTAGAAATGGTAGGGCTTCAGACTGCTGTTGCCTTGTAGATAGAATCGTTCATCCACGACGGTACGACTATCTGTGAGCTGACCGACGTTAGGAACCGCAGATGCTATGGACGAGGTCAGGCGTAGCGAACTGTGTTTGTGCAGCTGGTAATTAAGAGAAACAGAAGGCCGCATAAGGATGTAGTTGGCTATTGCCTTCGTCGCAGTTCTATATCGGTTGTTCTCCACACCGATTCCCAGGTTGTAGGACAATGCCCCCCATTGATTGGTGTAGTCGGCGTATAGGTATTCCTTTTGCGTATTCACTGTCGACAAATTGGATGCCCCGTCTGTCTGACGCAGGTTTTTGTATTGATAGTAGGCTCCTATCTGTATATTTCCCTGCCACAGTTTGTCAGTATAAAGTGCTTCTGCTATTAGCGAGTAAGACTTGTTGTCGACGACGTTGGTAAACGTTCCCGTTCCCGAGGTGTTTGTTAGATTATTGTTCGAATTGGATTTGAAATAAGTGTTCACCACATTGACCGACAGACTGTTGCCTTTACGGAAGGTGTGTCCGAAGTAGATGTTGGCCGATATGGATGAAAAGTCACTTTGAAGCCTTCTGTGGTTGGCATCTTCCAATGTACCCGTCCGCAAGAGCTGTTGACTGTATTGCTGGGTAGCCGGAAACTTACGATATTCTAAAGTGATATTGAAAAGGTTGCTGTTTTGGAAACGCTGATAGAATAATTGTCCTATGTGGTAGGTACCAGTGTATTTACCCGACAGACTCTTGTAATCGTTCGTCACATCCGGATAGACATAACGGTTTTCCATGGTGTTCCGGTCAAGATGTCTGTAGTCCAGAAAATATGCCGCAGACACCTTGTTGAGCGAATCGCTATAACTGGTGGAAATCAAGTTGGTACCATATCCTGTGGTGATACTGTTTTTGGTGTCGAGATATAGTGAATAGTGCCTTTTGTTGGTGCGTTTGGTTGCCACATCCAATACAGCACCTATCTTCTCATGCGCAAACCTTGCAGGCGGATTGGAATAGTAGTGCAGGGTCTTTATTTCGTCGGCTTTGAGCAGCATCAGTTCACGTACCGACCTCCTGATTCCATCAATCAGCACCAAGACAATTTTACCATCTGCCGTCAGCAGTTCACCGCTGTTTGTTGAAAGTCTGAATTGCGGCAGGCTACTGATGGCCTCCAAAGCGTTGTTTCCCATCTGTCTGGCACGCCTGTCTAACAGGATGATGTCTGCGTTGCCGAAGCTTCTTAGCCCTTGGGCCAACACAGTGACCTCTGAGAGGTTCTGTATGCTTTCTGTCAGCTTGACCACTCCGACATCGCCACGCTTGCACGTTAGTTGTTTGGGCTGATATCCTAAGTAAGAGAATTTCAACAGGAACTGTCCGTCTTCGTCTACATTCAAACTGAAGGTTCCTTTTGAATCCGTCAACGTGTGAGCAATGGCTGCCGTGTCAGATAAGCTGGCCAATACGCAGTCAACGCCGACTAATGGACAGCCAGACGAATCGGTCACCGTACCGTATATCCTGTTCTGTGCGTTGCTGCTTATCAACGAGACTACAAAGGCAAACCATAACGTTGTGAAAATTCTTGCCACCATAATATAAATTATTTACACATTGAATCAATGTAATTTACCATCGAATCTTCCAAATTGATATCCATTCCATCGAATTTACACGCATTTACATATTCATTATCCCTTGGACACACCCCCATACAAATTGGAAGTTGTTTGCATTGTAAGCACCGTTTATTCTCAAAGGATTTCACCTCATATTTTCTGATAAAATCCATGTTCCAAGAAATAGAACCATCGTTTTGAATAATGCCATGAGTTTTGTTCTCATACAAATCATTGCATGCCGTACATTTTAGGTTCTGCTGGATTTAGTGTGAATTAACTTATGTCTAGCCCACCGTAGAAAAATAGAATAGCAATCCTGTACCTCTCGGCAGTTCCATATCCTCTGCCGATGGTCTTTATCTCTTGAATGGAGCCGTTGGTTCTTTCGGCTTTGCCGTTATTTGCACCTGTGACCATGGCTCTGACAATGCCTTTAAGGTGTCTCTTGAACATGAAGACCACCCCGTTGATTTCCTCTATGTTGTACTGCAATGCATCATCCATCCGGCGCAGCAACATTCCGTAAGCTTCCATGTCACCATGGTACTTGAGATGTAGGAGGTCACGAAAGAGTTCTTTGACTTTCCAAGCCTGCGAAACCTCATATTCCGCATCTTCAAGCTTGTTGAAACGAGCCTGGTCGTTGGTGGTATATTTGGACTGGTCCTTTAACCACAAATATTTGGTGTGTCTCAGTTCCGGGAAGTGCCTGACCTCACGTTTGCGAACTTTGTCAACGGCGTCGTTCAGATAGGTGACACAGTGGTACATGTCGTGGCAGTGGCTGGCGTTAGGGAAGTACTTCTTCGCTCCGTCAATGAAGGCGTCCCACATGTCCGTGCATACGGTCTTCACACCTGCCCTTTGCTCTTCAGTGAGAGCCTTGGAGCACAGATTCTCAACACTTTTCCTGGTGCGCCCGCCCTCTACTTCGATGACATTTCCTGTATCTCCGTCATAGAGCATACTCACATACTCATGCCCCCGTCGGATTGACTTCTCATCCATACAGACATGCTCATGGATGTGCCTGTCGTCACGCCGATTCAATCCCCGTTCAACAGCCCGTTGCATCACTCCATGCACTTGGTCAAAGGACAGGCGAAGAAGACGTGCAGTCTTTGTCTGATTCTTGGTGGACAGTAATGTTTCTACCGTTTTTTTTCCATCAACCAAGACAGCCGGGAGTTCGGCATTGCCCACGGAACGGGGACGCTCTTGATCCCATCTCCATCCCGGTATCGGGGGACTCGGGCTTCAAGAATCGTCTTGTACTGCCACATGTCCAAGTGCCTCCAACTCCGTTCGTGACGGAAGTCAAATATAGGGAATTCCTTCCCATTAACATGGATGGTGTCATGGCGATATTTGAGGGTGATGTGTATCTCATCAGCGGAGTCATCACATGTCACACGATCGATTTCCCTGTCATCATTGTTTTGGAGGAGCAGCTTGGCTAAGATGTCTTCTGGTCTCTTCATAATGACCACAAAGATACGAAATCCGCACTGTTTTATGCAAGAAACGGCATGTTAATTCACACTAAATCCAGCAGAACCACATTTTATAACATCACCATTAAAATTAATGGCATTATAATACTTACGACTAGCGTAACATGGAACGAAGTTTGTGATAACGTCCAGACGTATTGTGTTATAACCAGATTGTTCAAATAAATTAAGAAGTTCTCCGATGTCTTTATATCTATCTTTCCTTACCTTTTCTTGCCATACTTTTTTGGGGGTAATCGTTATTCTTCCCCGATTAGCCATTGTAATGTGATGGTTGATTTGATCTACTATTTCATAATTTAGATTCTCGTCAGTATAGTTAATTCTCAATAGAATATTAACTGCCTTTGTATTGCTGAGCAATTGGTTGATGTTGTTTAGAACATGATCGAATGCAGAATCACAACCTTTCTGATATTTTACTTTATCATGGTTCTGTTTGGGTCCATCTAATGTAATATGAAACCGCGTCATGCCAAGTTTTTGAATTAATGGAATGTTTTTGGGGAAAATGAAGTAACCATTTGATGTAGCTGTTGTTGAATATTTTACACCTTTTTTCTCACATTCTTTTTGTGCGAATTCACATATTGGCTTTATAATTTGTTTTAAGTACATTAACGGTTCACCACCAAACCATTCGATTTGAAGTGATTCTATATTCTGTACATCAATCATATATTTGATGTGTGTCATCACATTCTCCATTGTACTCTTCGACATTCTTGAAGGTATATGATTTTGTATGCAATACCAACATTTAAAGTTGCAATCCAAGGTTGGTAGAATGATTAACAGATAGTTCTTCTTGTTTACTGAATCACAATATCTTTTCCTAATTATTGAAAGCTCATCAGTATTATCCGGCACAATGAAACCACTTGCTGATAGCTTGTCTTTTAGAACTTTAGGGATGAACTCAATTCTTTCTTTGTCTGTGAGTAGCCTCTCTATTTTTAACCCTAAATCCTTGGGAAGCTTAAAATAAGTGTGTTCAAGCCCATTGTACCAATAAGATTGGTTATTTTGGTATATTATATAGTTATAATTACTTGCTTTCATATATTACAATACTTAATTAACATCCCGTAAAAAAATAAAAGAGCCATATCAAGTATGGTAATGAACGATATGGCTCTTAAAGTGTTGAAGTTTCATTATCATCTACCACGAAATACCTTCAGGTACACGTTGAAATGATGTAGAACTGTTCATTAAGCATGTTGTACCCCCTGTTGAGATTGATCTGTCACAATAATAACATCACATCCGCATCCGGCAGCATTGTTAGAACATCCTGTCTGAGAGGCTCCCATTTCAGAAGCTCCACCCTTGACTTCAAGCGACTCCATTAAGGATAATTCCTCAACTGAAAAAAGTTTTTGGTTTTTCATTTAATGTAACATTTAATCGCCTTCTTACTGCTTCAGACATTGCATTCTTTTGTTGTCAAAATTAGAAAAATATATAGTTGAGTTCAAATAATTTCGATGTTTTCTTGCAGGTTTCCTTGTAAAATCATACTTTTGTATGATAATATATAATCTTTCATGTAACATTATATAGTCAAAAACGTGAACACGTAAAAAACTCCATAGAATGACGATTTTCGATATTTTAAAAGGGTTAAAAGAGGCAGACGACAACACACAGAGTATCCAGAGTCAAGCCATCAGTGATTATTCTCCTTATATTAAAAGTGCCCAAGCTACTGATAGGCTTGGATATGGAAAAATAGTTCTGATTGATTTCTGTCAATATACTTTTCTATATATATCACCATCTATTTTTTCAACTCTACAACAAAAAAGATTTAGAGATAACGGAGGAAGAATTGATAATATACTTGATGAAAGGCAGTTAAGCTATTTGAGCAATATTCTTAAATCGTATTTCGCATTACAAAAAAACTATACCCATATAGAGTCCTCTGTCTTGCATTTTGACTTTTCAATAAATACTTCTTTATGTAAGCAAATGATACATGCCTCGTTGACCCCTTGTTTAATTGACAGTAATAAACATATTACACTAGGAATTTGTATGTTAACGTATTCAACAAGAAAACAAATAGGGAACGCCTTGGTTAAGTTATCTGGGGTTGACTATCATTTTGAATTGAGAAACGATAAATGGGTGCAAACCAATAATTCACATTTAACTAATATGGAAAAAGTTATTATTGGGCAAAGTGCAAATGGTAAAAGCATAGCGAACATCGCAGAGTATCTCTCTGTTTCGATAACTACAATCAAGACTCACAGAACAAACATATTCAAAAAACTTGGAGTTTGCAATATTACTGAGGCCATACAATATGTAGAGGATTATAATCTAATTTGAGTACTATCTCCAAAATATCGTATCAGGCAAAAGTTGATATAGAAAAGTGGTTTTGTTGGATTTTCTACTGAAGATATACGGATTGAAATGTCTAGTAATTACAAGTAACTATTTGATTATTAATATTGTTTTATGTCCTTTGTCGCTGAATAGCTACTTGCAATATACCTGTTACCGAGACCTCTGCAAAACTATTTTTGGAAGAAAAACTATGATTGATTATCAGTAAGTTATATTCACTTTATTCTTCTTTTTATGGACTTTTGCAGAGGTTTCGTTACCTCTTATAATTCTCCTCCAACATTTTTTCCAAATCCGACTCCTTATATAGTATCTTCCCTGCGAACTGCGTATAGGAAATAATCCTTTTGTCCCGATAATCCTGTAAGGTGCGTGGGCTGATATACAGCCGCTCGCACACATCCTTGCCCGTTAGGAAATGTTCTCCACCAAACAGCGGTTTGTGGGTCTGTGCTACTTCCTTAATTCTCTTGCTTACTCCGCTGATAGCGGACAGCGTCACCTGCATATCGTCAGCCTCCATGTTCAAATCTCTTACCTGTTCCATAGTTCTCTTGTCTTATTTGTTGTTCTTGGATTTGTCTGTGTTTGATTTCACTGATTTGGTTTCCAATAATCGTTCCACGTCCTCACGCTTGTAATAGCACTTGTGTCCGATTTGGGAGAATGGCAGCACGCCTGTATCACGATAATGCTGCAAGGTACGCTTACTGATATTAAGCAATTTGCACACATCACCATTGTGCAGCCAGTCGGTGTGCCTGCTCTTTTTCCCGAATGCCTTGTGGCAGGTCTCGGCAAGGCTGAGTATCTCGTCCCTCAGTCTTGCCCAATTTGAATCCGTAATGATAAGATATCCCATAGTTTTATTGTTATTTTGTTTGTAATTCTGTCTTATTGGTATTGACAACACCTTTGTCTGTTCTGCGTTTCATCGCACGTTTATGCCAACAAAAGTATGGTGAGTTTGTCATACTTCAAAGCAGTAGGGAACAGCAGGGAAACATTGGGAGGTTGAAGGAAAAACTAACGCATTTTATCGGCAGCGGTTTGCGCATTCTTACCCTGTTTTCTTCTTTCACCGTCCGTTTGGCGCAAAGATAGGGCGGTGCATGTTCTATTCAATCATTCTTCGTTCAAGAGACACCTTGTAACACTCTTAGTGTGGACAAACGCTACCCTATTTCTGCGCGGATTCTATTGTTTACAATATCGGTGCAGAATACTGCAAACGTGTGCAAAGGGTACACTTCTACCTCTATCTTTCCTTATTATTTTATACCCAGTTTTGACTTAATCTGTGTTTAAATCAGTCTTTTCTTTTCCTGTCTCCATAAAAATCCGTGCGAACTTCATTGCCAATGAACGCAACATTATGCAAGCACTCTCCGAATGCTTGGAACTTATCCGTTCTCTTAATAACTTCGTTCTTGGAAACAAAACCAAGCATATAATGAAAACAAGCGCAGATAAAGGCAAATCGGAAGGCAGTAACAATATGCCCAGACCGAGAAGAATTTCCTCCAAGAACTCGGAGATAGAAGCCTATCTCTCCATTCACTACGAGTTCAGATACAATACGGTATTGGGTAGAACTGAATATCGTAGCAAGAATGATGCTCACTTCACAAAGGTGGGTCGCTATGAAATCAACACGCTCCGCAGAGAGATAGACAACGACATCGGGATAATAACCTCGTCGGATAATCTATACTCTATCATCGAGAGCAGCTTCTCTCCACGCATCAACCCCATACAGGAGTATTTCAAGGGATTACCATTGGTGGATGTAAGTAGCAGTTCTCCCTTTTCACTGAAAGCCATTCCCCACTTGGCAAGTTGCGTAGTCGTGCGCAACTCTGATAAGTGGTTACAATATCTCACCAAGTGGCTCGTGGCAGTGGTTGCCAACGCAATGGACGACCGTGAGTGCTGTAACCACACCTGCCGTGTGCTGACGGGCGAGCAGGGAAAGTTCAAAACTACATTCTTGGATTTGCTCTGCCCACCTGCATTGTATGGCTATAGCTACACTGGCAAGATATATCTGCAGGAGAAGGACACGCTCACCTATATCGGGCAAAACCTCATCGTAAACATAGACGATCAACTCAAAGCTCTAAATAAACGTGATGAGAATGAGCTGAAGAACCTCATTACCTGCCCGATGGTCAAATACCGTATGCCCTACGACAAGTATGTGGAGGAACATCCCCACTTGGCAAGTTTCGTGGCATCGGTGAACAGCAATGACTTTCTTACCGACCCGACAGGCAGCAGACGTTTCCTGCCCTTTGAAGTTCTTTCCATAGACATAGAGAAAGCCAAGCGTATTTCAATGGACAAGGTCTATGCTGAAGCCAAAGCCCTGTTAAAGTTAGGTTTTCGCTATTGGTTTGATGATGATGAGATTGCTGAACTATACAGGGAGAGTGAAGACTTTCAAGTACAGACCGCTGAGATGGAACTCTTGCTGCGTTGCTTTGAAAAGCCAACGGAGGATGAAAGCTATTCGTTAATGACTACTACGGAGATACTCACCTATCTGGGTATTTATACCCACCAGCCACTTGTTGCCAAGCGTATGGGCGAAGCCTTGAAGAAAGCAGAATATATAAAGGTGAGCAAACGAAGAAACGGTGGTAGCCCCATCTATGTCTACAAGATTAGGAAAATCTTGCCCTGCCCGCTCCTTCAAACTTGTAGTAGCCAAATGTAGTAGAATGTGTAGTATTGTCTTATACTACAAAGTAATACTGATTATCAATCACTTATCACAAAATAGTATGTAGTAAGAAGAAAGATGAAAAAGTTTGGAGGGGAAAAACTTTGGAAACGGTAAAACCATAAAACAGACAAGCATAAATAATTATCATTCAACCCATTAAAGTATCAAAACAATGAAAAAAGAAGATTTATTACTAATCAAACGATATTCCATCGTGGAATATCTCGAAAGGAAAGGCATTAGACCTGTCCGTAAAACATCTACCTATGTCATGTATCGCTCACCACTCAGGGAGGAAACTCATCCGAGTTTCAAGGTGGACACGGAAAAGAACCTTTGGATAGACTATGCCGAAAGCAGGGGCGGAAGTATCATCGACCTTTGTATACGCTTGGAAGGCTGCACGCTCTCGGAAGCCATCTGCCGTTTGGGGCAGAACGCTTTAGAGCATACAGCGTACAGCTCCAATTCTCCAAAAAGAGAAATATCCATTAGTCCAAATCAAAGAGAGGATGTAACGGCAAGCGGAACAAGGAGACTGACAAGCATCTCAGACACCTTGCCGCCGCACCTGCAGGAGTATCTCAAAAAGGAACGCTGTATTGATTTAGAAAAGGCAACACCCTTTCTCAAATGTATCAGCTACGAGGTAAGGGAAAGAAGATATGAAGCCATCGGCTTTGCCAATTCTTCAGGTGGTTATGAACTACGGGACAATCATTTGTTTAAGGGAACGATTGCCCCGAAAGACATCACCCCTATATTTGAGGACAAGGCACAACCTGTCTGTCTGTTCGAGGGCTTCATGGACTTTCTCTCTTTTCTTTCAATGAAAGGGAAAGTTTCCAACCAATGCCTCGTGATGAATTCCGTGAGTAATGTAGCAAGAAGTATTCACTACCTGAACAAAAGAAATATAACCTCTGTTCGTGCTTTTCTTGATAATGACGATGCAGGTCGAAAAGCTGTGCAGGAATTTGTAAACACAGGTTTTAAGGTAGAAGATATGGCAGTGTATTATAGAGACTTCAAAGACCTCAACGAGTTTCATGTCAGTCGTGTTCGTGAGCATGAGAAATCCCAAAATACAAGCAACAAGATAAAACAAGTCAAACTTAAAATAAGATAGAGTGATGAAAAAGGAAAGAAGAAATATGGAAGAAATAGATCGTTTCATAGGAAAAACTTTTGGTATGAGCCAAGCTGAAAATTCAAGTGAACAAACCGTCTCTGAATTCCAGGCAAAGGGAATGGAAAATATTCAAGGGCAAAAACAACAAGAGGCAGAACATGCCATAGAGCATGCCACGCCATCCGAGCCTGCACAGCATACAGAGAGCGCAACCGTTCAACGACGCATCAGTGCCAAGATGAGAAAGGAGACTCTCGAAGCCTATAAGCAAGCGTTCCTTGTTCCAACAAAGCTAAGTGAGAGAAAAGCGGTCTATCTGAGCAGGGAGACACAGGAACGTGCGGACTTCATTGTTCGCAGGTTGGGTGACAGGGGCAACAACCTCTCAAGTTTCGTGGAGAACATCGTGCGCAACCATTTGGAGGAATACGGTGAGGATGTAGAGAAATGGAGAAAACTGTGAACCGCAAGAAAATGGTCGAGGGGTTTCAGAAAAAGCCTCTCTTTCACTCAAAATCCTCGACCGTTTTTAGGGTAGTACCGATAACAGTTTTTTGCTGAATACATTGAACGGTGGGAATACCACGAACGCAGTTAGATACTGAATGCACGGCATTCGTTTTTGGACAGCAAAACGCTTTATGCGTAAACGGTCTGTTAGGTAGCATTGCAAGACGTCAGTTTGTACCCACAAACTGCTCTTGCTCCCCTTGTCAGACAGTCGGGGAGATTAGACCGTAATCACTCCGTTCTCATCGGTCAGCATTCAGGAATTAAGAAATAACAAACCATCTACAATGATAAACTTTTAAAGAAACTTATATGAAAAGATACAAGGGAAAAACTGCCCGATGGCAGCAACAGAATAAGGAAGAACAGCGGATGAACAAGACGGAGTTCATCAAGGTAAGATGTACCTTAGAGGAAAAGCAACGTATCAAGTCAAAAGCGGAAAGCACAGGGCGGAAGTTCTCCGACTACTGCCGTGAGATACTCCTTAACGGAGAAGTAACAGCTGTTCCCAAGATGACAGACAATGAGAGGGAAGCCATTGCCATTCTTCAACATACAGGAAAGTTCTATGGGCAGGTTTCCAATCTCATCAAAGTCAAGGACGAAAGATGGGTACTCATCACAAAGAACCTTTCCTTATGTGCCAAAGAAGCATTTAAGCGGTTTTACGACCCTCATTTTCGTGTGGATGATGAGGTATATAAGGTCTTAAATCTGAAGAGAGATGATAGGTAAATGTAAGGCGATAGCCTACGGCAGCACGGCTTTGGACTATATTTTTAGAGAAGGTAAGCTCGGCTATCGGCTTGCCTTCCACAATCTTTGCAGCAGGGAACCAAAGGCAATCTATGAGGAAATGAAAGTGATCAGCGACTACAACAGCCGTTGCAGGAACAAGTTTCTCCGTATCGAAATCGGCATCGCACCACAAGACGAAAGAAAGCTACCTGTGTCAGAACTTATGCGGATAGCCCATTTGTTTGCCAAACGAATAGGACTTGACAACCACCAATGGGTGGCAGTAACGCACAAGGACACCGACAACAGACACATTCACATCATCGCCAACCGCATCAGTCTGTATGGAGAAGTCTATGATACCACCTTTGTGAGCAACAAGGCAGCGAGAGTGGCGGAGGAAATAAGCAGGGAGAAAAACTTGACGATCGCAAAGGAGATTAAGGCGGAGAAGAAATACCAAAAGGCAAAAGTTAGCCTGACGAGAGAGCAAACAAAGAAAGAGGTACAGCAAATCTGTTATTCCCTGCTTGACAAGTACAAAGGAACAGGTATCACAGGACACTCCATGTTCCTTTATGAATTGAACAAAAGCGGCATTATTATAGAGCGTATGAAGAACAAGCAAGGTAATGTCTATGGCTTGAAATTCTCATACGCAGGGCAATCCTTCAAGGCTTCCGAAATCGGCAGGGAGTTCGGCTACCGTTCCTTGCAGAAGAACTTTGAAGCAAGTAACAAGGAAGAACCAAAGAAAACATATCAAATAATACAAGAGGCAACAGAAAAGAAAGAACAACCTGATGCAGGCTATCAGCTTGTGCCTCCAAGCCGTTCTTCTATCTCACGAGACAATGACACACCACAAGTGCAGAATCCTATTAGTACAGTGGCAGACACCATTGTTAGTGCAGCCGATGATGTGGTGGAAGGCTTGGGCGATTTGATTACACCATCCACACAGGGCAATGACTATGCTGAAACAGCGTGGCAGCGCAAGCTCAGGAACCAAGCCAACAGAAAGAAAAAACGTGGAAGAGGATTATAACTCACGCCTAAGAAAAAATGCAGAAAGAAGAATATCTCATCAAGAACGCTTGTTATTCGGTAACAAAGTATTATCTTTGCAAACAGAATAACAAGCGTTCTTTGTTAGGCAGAAAACAGCGAAGCCAAGTAGCTCGCTCGTTTCCAAATCGTTACCAGTTTAGTTGTACAAACAAGGTAACTTCTTTATTTTCAATAAGTTGTATTTTAAGAATTATCTTAGAAGGCAATTAAGCCTAAATTGAACGCCAAGTAAGTATCTATAGGTTTTCAGGTGATGTATTTTTATTTACAATTGTGTAAAAAGTATGACACTGTCCACAAAGGTTATCCCACAGACTACAGGAAGTCCTCCCACCATCCAGAAACAGGTTTCATCAAATATGTCATAATGTGAAGTAATACTGATAAAGTTACGGCTGGCAAAGCCTTGAAAACTTATTGCTTTATATCTTTTAACGACTTACCAACCGTCTGAAACCTCATTTTTTATTGTTTTTATGTAACTTTGCAACGTTGATTATCTTCACAGAAAACTATTAGTTAACATCATCCCAACGAATAAAATTAGTAAGATAAAGCATAATGAAAAAAGGACTCGTACTCGAGGGAGGAGCCATGCGCGGACTGTTCTCAGCTGGCGTGATGGATGTTCTGATGGAAAACGATATATGGCCTGATGGCGTCATTGGTGTTTCGGCTGGTGCAGCCTTCGGCTGTAACATGAAGTCGAAGCAGCCGGGACGTGTGCTCAGATATAATCAGAAGCTGGCACACGACTGGCGGTATGCTTCGTTGCGGTCACTCCTGACGACAGGCGATTATTTCGGCGGTGAGTACGCCTACCATTATATGCCTCGCCACATTGATTACTTTGATGTTGATACTTTCCGTGAGAATCCTATGGAGTTTTGGGCTGTATGTACGAATGTGGGGACAGGCAAGGCTGAATATAAACGGTTGACGGAAGTGGACGATACCTGCCTGGAGTATATCCGTGCCTCAGCTTCCATGCCCATTGCAGCTCGCATTGTTACGGTGGAGGGCAAGAAACTGTTGGATGGCGGCATAGCCGATTCTATTCCGCTTCGGTTCTTTCGGGAACAAGGATATGAGCGTAATCTTGTTGTTCTTACACAGCCGGAAGGTTACGTGAAAAAACAAAACTCGCTCATGAGACTTATGCGTATGTGGCTGCATCGCCATCCACGTATCGTAAGGGCTTTGGAGAATCGTCATATTATGTATAATGAGGAACTTGCCTATATCCGTGAAGAAGAAAAGAAACCCAACACGCTCGTTCTCCGTCCAAAAGGTAAACTGACAATCGGGCACATATCACATGATCCTGCAGAGATGCAAGCCACGTATGAACAGGGTAGGGAAGTGGCTTTGGAGAAACTGGAGGAAATCAAGGCTCTGTTTGAGGTTAAAGGATGAAGCCAAACCAATCATTGGCATTTTTGTGGGCAGGAATGGCACTAAGACCTTTAAATCACTACATGTGATGGACAATAAGAGAACTTCATTAGGATCATTATTATATTATAAATGTTTATCGGACGGCACTAATTCATGAATTAAGTATTCCTTTACAGCCGTCCTCAATCAGGTCAAGCGCAAGTTCAAAGTCTTCCGGTCCACCATAATAAGGGTCTGGTACACAAGTGGAATGAGGATGTTGCGTGAAGTAATCAGCCATTCTGATTACTTTTTCCCGTGCTTCATCATCGGGTGCCTGTGATGTTATATTACGATAGTTTTCCTCGTCCATAACTACAATCCGGTCGAATCGGTCAAAGTCTGTGCGGGCATCAAACTGGCGGGCATGATGGTCTACACTATATCCACGCCGTCTGCCATGCTCCCGCATACGTTGGTCTGGCAGTTGTCCAACGTGCCAGTTTCCGATTCCAGCCGAATCAATTTCGTACTGCCCAGCACATCCACGTTCTTCCACAAGATGTTGCATTACAGCATGTGCTGCCGGAGAACGGCAGATATTTCCTAAGCAGATAAATAAAATACGCTCTTTTTTATTTGTTGTTATGTCCATTGTCTTATCTTGTTTTATTGCAGCAGTTCCATGTCTGCCGTATACTACACTCTGATTTATGTGCACAAAGTAACGAAAAAAAACTGAGATATCCGTATGACATTTAATCTTAATCGTATAACTTTCAATCTTAATTACCATTTTAAGCATTGGGACCAAGCAATATAAATCCTTCAAAACATCATTAAAGAATTAATGTTGATTATATTAGTGAGTAAACAATGAGATTATGGAAGAAATATGTTTTGTTAAAAATAAAGTTGATAACATTTCTGTAGTAAAATTATTGGGAATAAAAAGAGGAATACCCATTAAGGGTATTCCTCTTTTTATTGTTTTATAGTAAACGGTTTATTCCATTATAAACGCTGTTCTTCTATTTCTTTAATTGCTTTTTAAGGAGCTCAGGTATTTCACTTGTCTCACGTGCAACAGGTACACCTACAGCCTCAAAAGCTGCAATCTTCTCGCTTGCAGAACCAGAACCGCTTGAGATGATTGCGCCAGCGTGTCCCATTTGTTTACCCGGAGGAGCCTGCTGGCCAGAGATAAATACAGCAACAGGCTTCGTCACATGCTCTTTGATAAACTTGGCTGCACGCTCTTCAGCATCACCACCGATTTCTCCGATGAGTGCAATACTGTCTGTTTCCGGGTCATCCTGGAACATACGGAGGAGTTCCTCAAAGTACAGACCAACAACAGGGTCACCACCTACACCGACCGCAGTGGATTGTCCCAGACCGGCTTGTGTAAGATTATAAACCACTTCATAGGTAAGTGTTCCGCTTCGGCTGATAACGCCAGTATGTCCCTTCTTGAAGATATTGGTTGGCATAATACCTGCCATGCTTTCCTCAGGAGAAATAAGTCCTGGGCAGTTTGGACCGATTACCTTCACACCCTTAATCTTTGCATAACGCTGTGCTTCGACTGCATCAAGTGTGGGAACGCCTTCGGTGATACAGATAACAAGTTTCACACCACCATCAATAGCCTCAAGCATTGCGTCCTTGGCGAAAGGTGCAGGAACGAAGATAATAGACGTGTTGGCACCAGTTGCAGCAACTGCATCTTTAACTGTATTGAATACAGGGATACCACAAACTTCCTGGCCAGCCTTACCTGGAGAAGTTCCACCAACCACATTGGTGCCATACTCCTTCATCTTTGAAGCGTGGAAACTACCATCACGACCTGTAATGCCCTGTACGATTAACTTTGTATCTTTGTTGATTAGAATACTCATAACTCTTGTTTTTTAAAGTTTTTTGCTCAGTTCTACGGCCTTATGTCCAGCATCTGCCATACTTGTTCCGACGGTGAAGTGGGTACCTTCGAGGATAGCTCTTCCTTCAGCTTCGTTAGTTCCTGTCAGACGGATTACAATAGGGATGTCAGTCTCGATAACCTTGAATGCTTCCAAAAGTCCGTTGGCGACATCATCGCAGCGGGTAATACCACCAAAAATATTGATTAATACCACCTTTACATGCTTGTCACTCAAGAGGAGTTTCATAGCTTCAACTATTTTCTCCGGATTAGAGCTACCACCAATATCAAGGAAGTTGGCTGGCTCGCCGCCATATAGTTTTATCATATCCATGGTAGCCATTGCAAGTCCGGCACCATTCACCATACAGCCAATACTTCCACCAAGGTTTACGTAACTGAACCCCTTGTCTTTTGCTTCACGTTCCTTGCGCTCTTCCTCTGTCGGCTCAAAGAGTTCGGCAACGTCTGGATGACGGAAAAGAGCATTGTCATCAAAGGTCATCTTGGCATCAATTGCTTTCAGCGACCCGTCTTTCAACATTACCAATGGGTTGATTTCCGCCAAAGAGGCATCTTTCTCGGTAAATAGTTTATAGATATTCTTGAAGATAGGTACAGCCTGTTTAACCTGCGCCATATTGTCGAACAGCTTGAATGCAGCCTCACGTGCTAGGTAGTCGCTCATGCCAGTAACAGGGTCGATGATAATCTTCTCAATCTTCTCCGGTGTTTCCTTTGCCACCTGCTCGATATCCATACCACCTGCACGGCTCAGCATCAACATCGGGCACTTTGACTTTCTGTCAACGAGGATACTCATGTAGTACTCTGAAGCAATGTCAACAGCCTCGCTGACAAGCACTCTGTCAACGATGAATCCCTTGATATCCATGCCCAGAATAGCCTCAGCATGCTGACGTATCTCGGCTTCGCTGCTTCCGAGCTTTACGCCACCTGCCTTACCACGTCCACCAGTGTGAACCTGTGCTTTCACCACGGCTTTCTCAACACCTAATTGCTTGTAGGCTGCAACAGCTTCATCGGGAGTCCGGCAAATAATGTTGCGGTCCACAGGAAGCCCATAACTTGCAAAGAATTTCTTTGCCTGGTATTCATGTACCTTCATAAGATCTGGTTTTAAATTATAAAATAAGTTTTAATTGTTTAGGGTTCTTGGTAATTAATCTCTTTGTAGCACATGTCAATAGTCTTGTGCCACACGTTCACCTCGCAGGACAGCCAGTGCGTTCTCGGTCAGTGCCTGCATTTCATCTTGTCCGGGATAGGCATGGACTGGTGCAAGGTATTCGATACGTCGCTTGAGCCGTTCGATGATATAGTCACTCTTTGCCATACCGCCTGTAAGGAGGATAGCATCAACGTTCCCATATAACACGGCACCTTCAGCTGCAATGTTCTTTGCGATGTGCCATATCATGGCTGATACCACAAGTTCTGCATGCTTATCACCAGCCTTTATCCAGTTCATTATTTCCTTGAGGTCGTTTGTTCCAAGGTGGGCAATAAGACCCGCCTGTCCGCTCACTTTTTTCAGCAGTTGGTTTTCGGTGTATTTTCCACTGAAGCAAAGATGAATCAAGTCAGCAGCTGGCAACGAGCCTGCACGCTCCGGGGAGAAAGGTCCTTCGCCATCCAGTGCATTGTTTGCATCAATAGCCTTTCCATGGCTGTGTGCCGCAATAGACACACCTCCGCCCAGATGACATATTATAAGGTTCAGATTCTCATACTTTGTCCCCATGTCTTTGGCAAAGCGTCTTCCGATTGCTTTCTGGTTCAGAGCATGCCAGATGCACATGCGGGGCATTAACGGAGACCCTGATATACGTGCTTCGGGTTCCAGTTCGTCCACAACGCCCGGATCTGCTATAAAACTTTTACAGCCCGGAATATCCCGTGCAATCTCATCAGCAATCATACAGCCGAGATCACAGGCATGCTGGTGAATGGCTTGTTGCTGATCTGTAATCATCTTCTCCGTGATGGTGAACACGCCGCTTGATACTGGTTTGGCAAGCCCGCCACGTCCAATGACAGCATCAAAATCCAAGGGGACATTCCGCTTCTTCAGTTCTTCGATGACAACCTGTTTGCGGAAGTGATACTGGTCGGATATTCGTTTGAACGTGCTCAGTTCTTCTCTGGAATGAGCAATGTCGGCAACAAATACCGGCTGGTCATCGTTTGCAAGTGATATCTTGGTTGATGTCGACCCCGGGTTGATAGCTAAAATCTTGTATGCCATAATGCTTTATTTATATATACCTTATATATAATATATATGCTACCTGGAGATTAGACTCGCAAGGGCAAGACTATAAAATTTGGATTCAATTGTGTCGCCACGGCTGGGGAGTACGACCGGAGCTATTGTCCCTTGGAGAACGGCTGCCGTTTCTGCATGACAGAAGAGGGTAATCGTTTTATAGAAGAGGTTACCAGCTTCAATATCAGGGAACACCAATGCATCAGCCTCTCCCTCTATAGGCGAGTCTATCTGTTTGATTTTCATGGCTTCAGCCGAGCAGGAAGTCTTTAAGTCTAAAGGACCATCTATTCTGCATGGTCCGAAAGCACCAGTCTCTCCTTCTTCTTTCAGCATAGCATAAGAAGCTGTATATGGGAAGTGTCGTTCGTCAACTTTCTCGGAACAGTGTATAAGGGCAACCTTGGGGCATTCAATCTGGAATGCGTGGCAGAAGTCTACAATGTATCTCACCTGCTCTCTGCGTTGCTTGTCAGTAGGAGTGGGAATGACAGCGGCATCAGTAAAGAAAAGTAGTTTGTGGTATTCGGGTAGTTTTGCTGCAGTTATATGGGTTAACACTGTGTCTTTCGGTAGGATTCCGATTTCTTTGTCAAGTATGGCCCGTAGGAGGACATCGGTGTTGAGAAAACCTTTCATGACAATATCAGCTTTCTGCTCTCTTACCAGTTCAACAGCTTTCCGTGCAGCTTCGGCAGGTTCATGGGCAATTATAGCTTGGAAGCCATGTTGCCTGACGTAACCTTTTTCTGTGTCTTCAGAACATACTAATATCGGCTCAATGAAGCCTTCGTGCGCTGCTTGGCTGACAGATTCCTGTGTGTGGCTATCCTCCGGCCATACTACTACAGTACGCTTGCAGATGTTCCTCTCTTTGAGAAGACTGATTAGCTGTTTAAAATCTTTGATTGTCTTTCTTTCTTCTGGCATAGTTAATCGATTTTCAGTTACAGTTAGTTAGATGTGACAAAGATACTATTTTGTTTTGAATTACAGTTGTTATTTAGAGAAAAAACAGAAGAAATTTTGTTTTTTGGCATCATTGATGTATATTTGTGGTCGGATTAGAGAATAATAATATGAAACGTCTGTACTTTATTATACTTGCATGTGCTTTTTTTTGTCTGGCTTCGGCTCAACATGTAGTGCGCAGCTATATTCCTCATGGAGCAATCTTTTATAATAGCCGGTGGCAGGGGGTCAGCAGTGCAGACAAGGCTTCCTATTATCGTGTCCTGGCTGTTGATGACGGCGGGCACAAGATTTTTTACGACTATTTCATTACAGGACAGCTGCAAGCTGAGAAGCATTATACAAGTATCAACAAGCATGATGACCGTCATACTGTGTTAAATGGTGTATGTAGGACTTTTCATAAGTCGGGCAGGGTGGAGTCTGTTTTGCAATATAAGAACGGTAAGGCAGATGGGCGTGCCTTGTCTTTCTTCCCAAGTGGTAATATCGGTATGAAGTTGACTTATCGCAATGGCGTTCTCGACGGTCCATGTTATACTTATAATGAGAACGGTCGTCTGGAATATACAACTATTTGGCGTAATGGTTCCAAAGTCAATGAGATAAAAGGAGGGAAAGACCATTATATAGACAAGATAACCAACGAAGATGATTTCTGTGAACGCTTCCGTCGTGACGAGGCATTGATTATGGCACAGTCAAAGAGTATCTCTAAAGCCAGAGAAGATGCTGGGTTAAGAAACAAAGAGGAAGCTAAGGATGTCAGGAAGACAGGGGATTATATTGCAGATTCTAAGGGAATACAGGCAGAATCTGGTGGTCAGTCAAAGGTGAAAGGGGACAGACCTGCAAGGACAGCTGTAAGAACGAAACGTGGAAAGCAGATGACAGAAGAGGAGAAACTGATTGCTAATGTGAAGTATCCAGATGGTCCGAAAGGTAATGCGGCATCTGTAAAAGGCGAGAAGTATTCCAATGCAGCTATGTCACCTCAGGGCTCTTTCTCTTTTCCATATCTATACAGTTTGTTGAGTAAAGATGATGAACGTACACAAAGCATAGGTGCATTAGCCGGCTTGAGTAGAAACTTCAAGCTAAGTGCGTCACAAATAATTGATGGGTATGGTATCCAGAAGGAAATAATCTTCCATTATAATATGGTTTATGATGCGCAGAGTGGTAAGGACAAGATAACTGGTAAGAATCCAAGGCAGATAGCTTACTTCGGCACTGTTACTGGTAACAACCTCTCTCTGGAACGTATCAAGATGTTTACTTGGTCGAAAGATGAGATGTATCATATTGCACAAGAGGCGATCAGTGCAGGTTACCAGGTTCTTGGTAATATAGACTATCTGTCGACAGACGGAAATTTCATTCTTGAGCCAAAGACAATACAAATAGGATATGATGAGCGTGAAGTGATAATTACCTTCACTCATCAGCCCAATCTTTATGGGGGAATTTACCATATTCAAATGGATGTAAGATGACTTTATAAAGGTTTTTAAAAGTAATTAAAGCAAATATCCATGGCTTGATGTGTGTTATTTAGAAATTTTGAGTATATTTGCATCAGAAATAGAATCCTGTATAGAAAAATAGCGAGTCCTTTTTGATTTTTGAGGGCAGGCTTCCTGTAAACTACTAAAAAATAATTATGAAAGTATTTGATAAAATCTTGAATTGGTATTTTTCGATGAACGCATTGCCTTATTGGGTAATATTACTCATAGATATTATTATCTGTTATTTTTCAGGTATTTTTGTCTTTTGGTTATATTATCATGGCGCAGTTGCTTTTAATAATATTGCCTTGTTGTCCAAAACTATCTTGATGTACATGGTGTTCAACTTGATAGGATTCAGGATTTTCCGTACATATTCTGGCATCATCCGCTATTCCTCCTTCGTTGATTTACAGCGAGTGGTATTGGCTATGTTCCTTTCCCTTGTTATAGCAGAGGTGATGCATTATTTTGTTTATAATTTGGAAATGCACTTTGTCCGTCTTCAAGGACGGCAGATTGCAGCAATGTATCTTGTTGCTACAATAGGCATGATGGCTTTCCGCATATTAACGAAGTCTGTTTATGATGTCTTATTCAATACTGATAAAGGTATCCGTACGCTTGTATATGGCGTAAAGGATGGAGGAGTAGGCTTGGCAAAGAGTATTCGAAGTACTAAGCCTTGTAAGTTTCTGCTGAAAGGTTTTATTTCCCATGAGCCTTCTATCAAGGGACGCATGCTTATGGGCGAGAATGTCTATCTTGTAGATGATAGTCTGGCTGACCGTATCAAGTCGTTGAAAATCAAAGCAGTCTTGGTATCTCCGCTACAGAATGAGCGTTTCCGTAATGATGCAAAGTTACAGGATATTCTCTTGAGTCTTGGTGTTCAGATTTTCATGAGTTCTGCAGAGAAGGAATGGAGTCAGGAAGATGACTATTCCAAGGTACAGCTCAAGGAAATCAGTATTGAAGATCTGCTACCGCGTGACCAGATTAATGTGGATATGGATTCTATTGGTAATCTGTTGCGTGGCAAGCGAATAATGATTACAGGTTCGGCTGGTAGTATTGGTTCTGAGATAGTCCGACAGGTAGCCGTTTATAATCCTGCAGAGTTGATTCTTATTGACCAGGCTGAGACTCCTCAGCATAACATTCGGTTGATGATGCAATTCGAATGGCCTGACATTAAAGCACACACTATCGTTGCAAGTATCTCCAACAAAGAGCGCATGGATAATATCTTCGAGACTTACAATCCTGATTATGTATTTCATGCAGCTGCATATAAGCACGTTCCGATGATGGAGAACAATCCATCTGAAAGCATCCAGAACAATGTCTGGGGAACAAAGGTTATTGCTGACCTCAGTGTTAAGTACGGGGTTAAGAAGTTTGTAATGGTTTCCACTGATAAAGCTGTAAACCCGACGAATGTAATGGGGTGCTCAAAGCGTATCTGTGAAATCTATTGCCAGAGTCTGAACAAGAAGATTAATGAACAAGCTGATGGTAAGCCTGTCACACAATTTGTTACCACTCGTTTTGGTAATGTATTGGGTTCAAATGGTTCTGTCATACCGTTGTTTGAAAAGCAGATAAAGGCTGGTGGACCAGTAACTGTAACCGACCCGAATATCATCCGCTTCTTTATGTTGATACCTGAGGCATGTAAACTCGTGCTTGAAGCAGGTACACATGGAAGTGGAGGTGAGATTTTCGTGTTCGATATGGGTAAACCTGTGAAGATTGCTGATCTTGCCAAGCGTATGATAAAACTCTCAGGTGCAGAGCATATTGAGATAAAGTACACAGGCTTGCGTGCTGGAGAGAAACTTTATGAAGAGGTTTTGAGTACGACTGAGAATACCCTTCCAAGTTTCCACGAGAAGATTCGTATTGCTGAGGTGCGTGAGTATGATTATAATGAAGTAAACAAGCAGATAGAATCGCTTATAGCTTTGAGTCATACTTACAACGATATGGTCATAGTTGAAAAGATGAAGGAAATCGTACCAGAATATGTAAGTAACAACAGTAAATACTCTGTCCTCGACAAATAACAACGTGTATGATAGACATGCAGTCCCCTCCATATTCTCTTTTTTTAAGTTTATTGAAAAGTGAATTGTGGCAAACACCATTGGAACTATCTTTGACCCATACAGAATTTCTTTCTGTTTATGAGTTGGCTTCTAAACAAACAATGTTGGGTGTGATTGCCGATAGTCTGATTCGGAACAATGTTCATTTGGAACGGGAAGATGTCTTGAAATTGCTGGCTATACGAAGCAGGATAGCAGCGTCTAACAAGGCGGTTAATAAGGAGTTGGTCTCTTTGTGTGGTATATTTGATGATAATGGGATAAATGCCATTGTTGTAAAGGGGCAGACAATAGGACGTTATTATCCCAATCCCCTTGCACGGACACCAGGCGACATTGATTTCTACTGTGATAAAGATAATCTTCTGAAGGTTATGTCTGCACTGGAACGTACATGGGGAGTTCATACTGAGGGTAAGCCCACAGAACAGCATTATGACCTGGTGCATAATTCCATCATTCTGGAATTGCACCATTGTCTGATGAGATTTGCCAGTGTTAAATCCCAGAAGATATGGAATGAAATATTCCAGTCTCTTACACCTACATACGTAGAAGTGGATGGTTGTTCTGTTCCAACATTAGAACCCACTTTAAATGTTTTATATACTTTTCTGCATCTCTATCATCATCTGATTGAGTTAGGCGTGGGATTGCGACAGTTCTCAGATGTCGCAATTCTCTTGAAAACACATCATGATGTCATTGACAAGAAGCAGTTATATGACTGGTTGGATGCTTTGGATTTCAGAAAGGCGTTTGAGGCTGTTCAGTTGATACTGGTAAAGGTCTTAGGCATGGATGAGAAGTATGTATTATCGCCTTTGTCCTTTGATAGAGAGTCTTTGCAGGCAATGAACCAGTTTATGGATGTTGTATGGTTCGGTGGCAACTTTGGGTTTCATGGCCACAATCGTAGTTTTAGATTCAAAGCTCAGTATTTCTTAGTTACAACTTATAGAAAGTTACAGCTTTACTACCGCTTCTATCGTTTCTCACCCCGTGAAATCAAGGCTTCAGTCTTTTCATCCATTCCACGCAAAGCCCTTTTGGCATTAAAAGGAGATTTGAATGGAATCACATAACTTATAATCCTTTCTGTATATTATGTAGCAGGGGAACATGGCTTATAAATCCATGTTCCCCTGTTTTAGGATAAGTACATTATCATCTGTACCTTGTCATTGAGCTTTTGTGCTTTTATACACAGCTACCCTTGTTATTAAGTTTTTAGCAAGACAGATGTTACTTGACAACAATCTTGCGTATCGTACCATCAGCGTACTTCACAATCTGGACACCCTTCTGTGTAGCGTTGACAGCCTGACCGTTGAGGTTGTATCGTGCAACAACCTTACTGTTGGATGAGGTCTCACCCTTCAGTGTCTCTATACCTGTTGAGGTTTTAGGACCATAGTAGGTGATAGTCATCTGGTCGTTTACTGCGCCGGTGTTGTCCTTTACGACACCGGCAGGGATAGTCACATAGTAGGTCTTACCTTCCTTTGCTGTGAATGAATCGAGGAAACCGTCACTGTCATTACCGAAGATGGTGAGCGTATTGTTCCCGTCAAGACGTGCTGTCCACCGAGGTGTTCCAGTAGGGGTGATATAGACAGCACTGTAGATGTAGTCCTGTCGGATTTGAACCTCTGGGTTCTTATTTACTAATTGTAAATTCTCGTTGAAGGTAATGCTGAATGAGAATTGTGCATTCTTGTCCAGGTTTGATTCCTTCTCTGGTGTAACACTCTTTACTGTCAATGAGGCTGTTTCGCTTTCATCTATGTTGAAGAAGTCTCCCCAGCCTGCATCTGTGTACGACTTTATTGCACCCTTCGGAACAATAAGTGTTGCAGGAGATGCTATGCCGTAGAATGGAGCGTCATAGGACTCATAATAGGACATGAATTCCGGTGCAGTACTTCCCTTGGCAACAAATTGAGTCAGTAGCTCGCAGTTGTGGAAAGCATGTGCATATACCTGCATTACACCGGAAGGCATTGTTACCTTCGTGAGTTTCTTGCAGCTTGCAAAACAACCATCAGCAATGTAATATACGGATGAAGGCAATGTCAGTTCAGTGAACTGTGTGTTGGCAAATGCCTGCTCTTCAATATAGCTCAAATACTTCGGCCAGTTGATACTCTTAAGCTGTGAGCCAAGGAAGGCACCATAGCCAATAGCTACAATGTTGTCTGAAAGTGTGATGCTCTCCAGTTCACTTCCCCAGAAAGTTCCGCCTGCAATACCCAGGCATGCGCTTTCCACCTGATAATTCTTGAGACCTTTCAGAGGTGCCAGCTGTAAGACTTTATAGTCCTTGGTGTAGAGAACGCCATCTTTCAGAACAAAGTTCTTATTGTCTGCATCGAGGGTGATGGTTGTCAGGTTCGTGCTTGCAAAGGCACAGCTACCGATAGTCTCCAATGATTTCGGAATATTCAGACTTTTGATAGCTTTAGCATTGAGGAAAGCCTCTTCTTCTATCTTCTTCAAGGTGTTCGGCAAGGTGAATTCTGTCAACGCCCGACAGTCATTGAAGGCACCTTGTCCGATGGATAAAAGACCATCATGGAAAACAACTTTCTTGAGTAATCTGTTACGTAGGAAAACTGATTTTCCCAATGTCGTAACTGATGCAGGTATCTCAATTTCAGTAAGCGCACTGGAATAGAAAGCACCATCCCCAATTTTTTTCAGTCCTTCATGCAGCTTGACAGAAGCAAGTGACGGGTTACTGCTGGAACCAAAGAAAGCGTGGTCATTGATTTCTTCTACTGTTGCAGGGACATCAATGCTTGTCAGCTTTGTTGAACTGAATGCGTATGAGCCGATATAGCGCAGGTTCTTTGGGAATGTGATGCTTGTAATCTTACAGCCGGAAAAGGCAGAGTTCTTGATGGAATCAACTGTTTCCGGGAGTGTTATGGATACAGCATCCGACCACTTGCAGGCTTCTTCACCGATAGAAGTAACAGTGTATTGCTTCGCATCAGTGTTCGTAACTTTCTCTGGAATCTCGACAGCATCCTTTACTTTGCTATCCAGTTTCGTGACTTCCACGGTTGTCGGGCTTGTTACAGTATAGGTAAGATTACCTACTGTGAATTTTTCCTGTGCATTTACCGCTATGGTGGTACATGCAAACATCAATAGTAAAAGGTGTTTCATAATGCAATCTTTTATGTTATGTTGATAAATGAATGTGTTTAAAGGTAAGCTAATGTCGTTTGCAAAAATAACAAATAATATTTGTTGTAACAACTAATTACCTTTAAATATCATTATAGAAGGTGAATGTCAATTCTTGGTTACATAATGCCTGTATGTTTATGTATTTTGTATAATTGTGTCATTTGTACACTGGCAGCATTGGGTTGTATCTGATGTGATAGTTGTAAGTCTCATATTTTTGTATTATCTTTGCTGCCATGATTCCTTTATTGAGGGATAATTTATAAACCAAACATTAATAACCAAACCTAAAGATTTACGATTATGACAATTACAAAAGCTGTTTATCAGGGAAAAGGACGTGTTGAAGCAACACATCAGAGATCAGAAGTTACAGTGAGAACCGATGCAGGCAAGGCTTTTGGCGGACTGGGCGAGAACCAGGCTCCTGTGGAGCTGTTAGGTAATTCGCTGGCTGCATGTGTGTTGACTATCATGGGCTTGCAGGCTGAACGTGGAGGTGTTGACTTCTCAGGCTGCTATGCTGAAGTGGGCGAGTGTGAAGAAGATATGGATAAATTCACAGTTACTCGTATCCCAATCACCTTCCACCTCAAGGCTTCTTTCGATGAGAAACAGCGCAAGAAGTTTGAGTATATAGCTCATAAGACTTGTTTTGTAGGCAATACGCTGACAGCCGAGAAGGTGTTTGACTTTGTGTATGAGTAAAGGTTCGCCAGCTTCTTTTAAGTCCAAATTGATCAATGGAAATTCTCACAGCTTCCAAATGCTGTGGAATCCTACTGAACCTGTTTGGAGCTAAAATGTTTATTTTGTAAGAATAAAATCAAGCGTAGAAAATATTAGATGCTTAATTGCGTTGCAATTAAGCCTTACTTGGCTTCTAACTAAGGCTTAATTGAACGCTTGAAGGGCGTTAGTTAGGACGCAATTAAGCACTGATAATTTTACCATTCTGTAAACGGTTGATAATCTGGCGGTTGCATGCTTGGTTTTTAGTCGTGCTTGTTTGTGATTAAAAGAAGTTTTTTCAGTATGTTATGTAAAGATATTTCATTGTCCTAAATCGGTTGTTTGAAAGTTGTTTTCATATTGTCGAAAGAGCCTTTATGTGTCTACAGGATGACGAATGTCGGTCCTATTATCAGACAACAGCAAAGTGTTTTGTAACATTATGATTCCAGAACATTTTAATGGCTGATTTAGATTAAAGGATAGAAACTGTTGTTGGAAGCTGCTGAGAAACAGGATTGGGAAGTCTTGGTATTTATTCGTGTGACATGACCTTGCCCCTGGGGGATTGATACTTCTGAAGATAAAGAAAATGCCCTGTCATAACTCAATGAATGAGTGTGTGACAGGGCTTTTAAGTCTTTGTTCGTAAATTCCTCCTTTTGCAGGGTGAGGGAAGATTCTCACGACACTTGGCTCTCATCCACAAACCGTGGGACAGGGCACAGATATTTAGTGAGTTCTGCGAATTTAGCAATACGCAACAGGTGTGGATGTGCATTGTTTTGATACATGTCGTCTTCACTTCCTATATAATAATAAGGTATGTGAACGCCCCATCCTCCCATCTTGAGTGCTGGAGCCACATCCTCTGAGAAGGAGTCACCAACGGTCAGCAGCTGTCCTGCCTTTACGCCAAACTGTCTGCAAAGTCGTTGGTAAGCATCAGGTGTCTTATCTGACTCGATGACAATATCATCAAAATAGGGACACAGTCCCGAACGCTTAAACTTATTCTCCTGGTCAAGCAGTTCTCCCTTTGTGAATACAATCATACGATACCTGCCTGTGTCACGTAGTTTCGCCAGCGTTACTTTCACACCGTCGAACGGACGTCCAGGTAATCGTAGCAGTTCTTTGCTCACATCAATAATCTGCCCAATGTCATAGCCCTTTATCTTTCCGTGACTGACTTTGACAGCATTCTCTATTAGTGATAACATGAAAGCCTTGCTTCCATAACCAAGGAGTGGCATGTTGGCCTTTTCAGTGATGCGGAGAGCATGTGACACCTCATCAGCCGAAGCATACGGGGCAAGAATCTCACAGTACACTTTCTCCACCGTGTTAAAGTAGGTCTGACTACCCCACAGTGTATCGTCAGCATCAAATGCTATAAGTGAAATCTCCGTCATAAGCCTGATTTTTATGATGTTATTGTTATCGTGAACACTCTCTTCTTCATCGGACCCTGTTCGATGAAGGCTGTTTAGCAGGACGGTTAATAATTAGATAGTTTCCTTTCAAATACCATAAGCCTCCTTCTTTTATCTTTCAACAGCAAAGATAATTGTTTTTTTCGTTATTGCAAGCAAATTCGCAAGTTTTTTATGATGAAGATGCAATATTTACCTTTTTTAATTATATGTAGATATGGCGTATTTGTCTATGAGTTTGGTGATAATGTTAATTTATATGTTGTTCAAACATGTTTTGTTAACACTATCAAGATGACGATAGCCCCCTTGACAATGACAAATTATCTGACGAAAAATTTGATAATTTCAATTATTTTTGTTTTCTTTGTGGCTGCATAAACCTGAGGGAGATGTGCGTCTGGATACGTGTTTATTTGGATAGTCACGCTATCTCAAGCCTAATGATTGCCTAAATGGAAACTAAAACAAAATGGAACAAAAACTTTTGACAATTGCATTGTTGTCCTCTACCCTCGGTACAGGTCAGAAAGCTGTGGCACAGACACGTGGAATGGCAGCAGATAAGCCTAATGTGATAATTATCCTGGCTGATGACCTTGGCTATGGTGATTTGGAATGTTACGGTGCCAAGAATGTCCGGACACCTAACATTAATCATCTTGCACAGTCGGGCATACGGTTTATGAACGGGCATGCTGTTGCCGCAACGAGTACTCCTTCACGTTACTCGCTCCTTACGGGTGAGTATGCCTGGAGACGTGAGGGCACAGATGTGGTAGCCGGTAATGCCGGAATGATTATCAAGCCCAGCCAGTTCACGATGGCTGACATGTTCAAGAGTCGTGGCTATGCAACCTGTGCTATCGGGAAGTGGCATCTCGGACTGGGTGACAGGGGAGGTGAGCAGGATTGGAATGCACCATTGCCAGAGTCGTTGGGTGACCTCGGTTTCGATTATCATTATATCATGGCAGCCACAGCCGACCGTGTTCCCTGTGTCTTCATTGAGAATGGTGCTGTAGCCAACTATGACCCGGCACATCCGATAGAAGTGTCATACGTAAAGAACTTTGATGGTGAACCCACAGGCAAGAAGAATCCAGAACTACTCTATAACATGCGTGCCAGTCATGGTCATGATATGTCTATCGTCAATGGTATCGGCAGAATCGGCTATATGAAGGGTGGGGGAAAGGCACTGTGGAAGGATGAGAACCTTGCAGATTCTATTCTTTCTCATGCCGTGAAATTCATAGAAAGCCACCGTAAGGAGTCTTTCTTCATGTATTTTGCAACAAATGATGTCCATGTTCCTCGTTTCCCTCACGACCGTTTCCGTGGAAAAAACCCGATGGGTGTGCGAGGTGATGCCATCGTTCAGTTCGACTGGACGGTCGGTCAGATTATGAAGAAACTGCATGAACTGAAGATAGCTGACAATACGCTTATTATCCTCACCAGTGACAATGGTCCTGTTGTGGATGACGGATATGAAGACAGTGCTGAAGAACTGCTTAACGGGCACAGTCCTGCTGGTCCGTTCCGTGGCAATAAATACAGTGCCTTTGAGGGTGGGACAGCTGTGCCTTTTGTAGTATCCTGGCCTCGTATGGTCAAGGGTGGAACAGTGTCCAAGGCACTTGTGAGTCAGATAGATATCCTTTCATCGTTGGGCTCGCTCATCCATGCCCGTTTCCCTAAAGGCAGTGCCCCTGACAGTCGTAACTATCTTTCCACACTTCTCGGAACCGACTTGACTGGACGTGAGTACGTTATCGGGCAGTCCAACTCACACGTTCTCTCCGTTCTCACGTCTCGTTATCGTTACATTGAACCGAGCAACGGACCGAAGATGATTCAGTGGGGACCGAAGATTGAAACCGGAAACTCGCCTGTGCCTCAGCTTTATGACATGACAGCCAGTCCTTACGAAACCAATAACATTGCCTCCGAATATCCTGACGAAGTGTTCCGTATGCAGTCGATATTGAAGAATGAGAGGAGCAGATAGGGTAGTTAAGTTGTTTTGTCAAATGATTACCAAGCCTCGGTAATTATATTGCCAAGGCTTGGTAAATATGTTTCTAACTGTTTGTCTGACGGTATTATATTGTTGGTGTCCGACACCCTTTTCTCATACAAGTCAGCCATTAGCGGCTTACTATATACTATGGTAATGACCATGATAAACCTTTCTTCCCATTTTCTACCGCTGTGTTGTTGGTAAGCACCAATGGTGTTGTTGGTAAGCACCAATGGTGTTGTTGGTAAGCACCAGTGGTGTTGTTGGTAAGCACCAGTGGTGTTGTTGGTAAGCACCAATGGTGTTGGGTACTGAACACCTTGCAATATGTTGCCGGGGAAGAAACAACTTGTTGTCAGGAAAGAGTCGTCCTGCCATGAGCAAACAAGACTTATTGATTAGGAGCTTACTTTTTCAGCAGCAACACGATATTATCTCTTTGAAAGAGAGCCTGCATTGGAACGTGTGCTATTTAAATTTTATCGGACAGCGATAATAATGGTATAGATGACCTACACACGCTTCATAAGTACAGACCGTTCTTTTGGACCAAACTTTTCAATGGCAAAACGCAGCATAGTACGTGGCATTTCTGCCCGATGATTCATGACGTAGTCGTAAAGCCGCTCGGGATTACGCTTGCCAGCCTCACGAAGCATCCAGCCAATAGCTTTGTGCATGAGATCATGTGGGTGCTTCATCATCAGGTCACTCAGCACATAGGTGTCGTCTAATTGTCCCTTGCGTATGAAAGCATAGGTTGATACGATGGCAATACGGTTATCCCATAGTAGCGGACTCTGTGCTAACTGATAAAGAATGTCACGTGACTTGTCGAGCAGGAATTCGCCTACGATGAAGCGGCAGGACAGGTCGACAAGGTCCCAATTGTTGATGCGGCTGGTCTGGGAGAGGTAAAGGTCAAAAAGCTGTTTGCGCAATGTTTCATCTTTCTTCTTGCTTTTCTCCACCATAATGAGCAAGGCACACAGGCGTACTTCGTGCCATTCTGACTGCATCAGATTCCGTATTTCATTCAGGGAAATGTCTTTGTGCTGCTTGGCAACGGTTCTGGTATCAGGCACTGCGACACCTAAGAAGTGGTCACCTTCTCCATATTCACCCTTGCCAGTCTTGAAGAATCTGGGCAGAACTTCTCTTTTCTCTTCTGTCGAAAAAGCCTGAAGCTCATCTGTAATCAGTCCGATAATAGGTTTCATGTATAAATCTGAATCGTTTAACAGTGTTCTTTTATGGTGCAAAGATAATTCTTTATTTTATTATTCAGTCCAATTGGGAACAGAAACTGACAGGTTGTCATATAGTATTCTTATCTCTGCCAGTAATGCCTTTTGGCATGATTTTCGTATATCATAAGGCGAAACGACTTGCTGAAAGGTCGTATTAAGAATGGAAAATGAAATCTTAAAACATATACAGTTATGACAATTAAACCTTTAGCAGACAGAGTCCTCGTGCTCCCAGCACAGGCAGAAGAGAAAGTTGGTGGTATTATCATCCCAGATACAGCCAAGGAAAAGCCACAGCGTGGCAAGGTTGTTGCCGTTGGCAATGGCACCAAGGATGAAGAGATGATTCTCAAGGTTGGCGATGAGGTTCTCTATGGCAAGTATGCTGGTACTGAACTTGAGAATGAAGGTGAGAAATATTTGATGATGCGTCAGAGCGACGTTCTGGCGGTTGTTGAGTAAAAACTTCCTGTTCTCTCCTAAGTGTGAGGAAATATAACGATTTGCAGTTCAAGTATTTCTATCTGATTTAGTTAATCTATAGAATATAAAAAGGCAAGAACAGCAGGCAAAACGTAAACAAACAATAATATCAAAGAATAAAGAAAATGGCAAAAGAGATAAAATTTGATTCAGATGCGCGTGAGCTCTTGAAGAGTGGCGTTGACCAGTTGGCAAATGCAGTGAAGGTAACACTCGGTCCTAAGGGTCGTAATGTTGTTATCGGTAAGAAGTTCGGTGCTCCACAGATTACTAAGGACGGTGTAACCGTTGCTAAGGAGGTAGAGCTTGAGGATAACTTCGAGAATGCAGGTGCACAGCTCGTTAAGAGTGTTGCAAGCAAGACTGGTGATGATGCTGGTGATGGTACAACAACAGCAACAATCCTTACGCAGGCTATTGTAACTGAAGGATTGAAGAATGTTACAGCTGGTGCTAACCCAATGGACCTCAAGCGTGGTATCGACAAGGCTGTCAATAAGATAGTTGAACACATAAAAGAGTCGGCGGAAGTTGTAGGTGACAACTACGACAAGATTGAACAGGTTGCAACAGTCAGTGCCAACAATGATCCTGAAATCGGCAAGCTCCTCGCAGATGCAATGCGTAAGGTTTCCAAGGATGGTGTTATCACTATCGAGGAGAGCAAGACCCGTGAGACAAGCATTGGCGTTGTTGAGGGCATGCAGTTTGACCGTGGTTATCTCTCTGGTTATTTTGTAACAGATACGGACAAGATGGAGTGTAATATGGAAAACCCATACATCCTCATCTATGAAAAGAAGATTTCAAGCGTCAAGGACTTCCTCCCAATCCTCCAGCCAGCAGCTGAAAGCGGTCGTCCATTGTTGGTAATTGCAGAGGATGTTGACTCTGAAGCATTGACAACATTGGTTGTAAACCGTCTGCGTGCAGGCTTGAAGATCTGTGCAGTTAAGGCTCCGGGCTTCGGCGACCGTCGCAAGGCTATGCTCGAGGATATTGCAGTATTGACTGGTGGTGTAGTCATCAGCGAGGAGAAGGGACTCTCATTGGATAAGGCAACACTTGAGATGCTCGGTACAGCCAAGAAGGTTACCATCTCTAAGGACAATACAACCATTGTTGACGGTGCGGGCGAGAAGGAAGCAATCAGGGACCGTGTGGCTCAGATCAAGAATGAGATTGCAGCTTCAACAAGCTCTTATGACAAGGAGAAGCTGCAGGAGCGTCTGGCTAAGCTCTCTGGCGGTGTAGCTGTCCTCTATGTTGGTGCTAACTCTGAGGTAGAGATGAAGGAGAAGAAAGACCGTGTAGACGATGCTCTCTGTGCTACCCGTGCTGCAATGGAGGAGGGTGTAGTTGTCGGTGGTGGTACCACTTACATCCGTGCTCAGGAAGCATTGAAGGACCTCAAGGGTGAGAACCCGGACGAGCAGACAGGTATCAATATTGTTTGCTGTGCCATTGAGGAACCTCTCCGTCAGATTGTTGCCAATGCTGGTGGCGAAGGTGCTGTGGTTGTAAACAATGTCCGTGAGGGCAAGGGTGACTACGGTTACAATGCACGCAAAGATGTTTACGAGGATCTTCGTGCAGCAGGTGTCATCGACCCGGCAAAGGTTTCTCGTGTAGCACTTGAGAATGCGGCTTCAATTGCAGGCATGTTCCTGACAACAGAGTGCCTCATTGTTGACAAGGTGGAGGATACTCCAGCTATGCCGGCTGCTCCAGGTATGGGTGATATGATGTAATCATTGAATCAGAATACATGTATTATAGAGAGGGAAGACATCGCAGGGTGTCTTCCCTTTTTTCTTTTCCAATGTTTGTTTATGTCAAAGTAAAGTCTTATCTTTGCAACCGATAAAGCATCGAGAGTTGTCCGCATTGGGACACGCCAACCGAGCGGGAAGATAGCCACGGTGGTAAAAGGATGCGTAAGTAATAATGCTTAAAAATGTATCTTTATGAAGATCAGTAAGTTTTTTATTCGTGTAAAACCGGCAGTTTATGCCCAATGTGCAATTCGTAAGTATCGTCGCCGTCTCAGACGGATGACTGATGACGAGTTGAAAGTAATCATTGCCAGGGAGCGTGTGTGTAAAGGCTGGACGAGTGAGCGGAGCTATTACCTGGCTGCGCTACGTTACGAATGTAAGGTTCGCAGACTTGCATATTGCTGGGAGTAAGTGATTATGCACATTCCTTTGCTTATAAGCATGCTTAAAAAAAAACAACTATGTGCTTATAGTATCGGTCATTTTCCTGTATTTTTAAGAAAAATGGGAGCTTCTTTGCTCCGGTTTGAACTTTGAAATATATTTACAAGTTTACGTGCCATCCTTTCTTAAAACACGCATAAACGCCCCTTTGTTTTCATATCTGTAACTAACGGGGATTCAGTGCGTTATAAAGTTGTGCAAGAAAAGGTGCTTAATAGGACTTCAATTAAGCCTTAGTTGGGCTTCAATTAACGCCCTCTTGAACCTCAATTTGGGCTTAATTCGAGTGCAGGAAAGCGTAGATTGGAAATAGAGGAATGAAAAAACAGGACAAAAAGCCTCACCCCCAACCCCTCTCCGAGTGGAGAGGGGAGTGAATACCGTGAGAAGCCTACGAGTCTGAAGGATACTATCTTCGCCTCAGAACAATTATTGTATCTTGAAATTAGAGTGTCATAAGACCTCTTAGCTGCTTGTTTGATAGACGGGAAAATTATGGTTACAGTTTTAAGAAAACCATGGAATTTCTCAACAAATGTAAGCTCTACGTGCTTTTCTGTCGTCTGACATCGTCTGCTTTCTCCGCCAGTTGCATAGCCCGCTATGCTGTTTTCTGGCTGTAAGTTGGAACTGCTCATCTGAAAGAGAAATGTCAATAAAAGGCTTTTTCGAAACCAGCCTTGATTCATTTATCCTTTTGACAACTTGTTTTAAGCCACATTTCTTATGAAATACTTTGTCTTTCCATATCTTTTTTATACTTTTGGCATCTGAAACCAACTATAATAAAATGAGACAAATCATTAATCACTTCACTGACGATGACCTTTACAAGCTGACAATGTGCTGTGCCGTCATAGACAATTATCCTCGTGCACAGGTATGCTATCATTTTGTCGACCGTGATGATACAGTCTATCCGGAAGGCTTTGCCCGTGAAGTTGAACACCAGATTGAGTTGTTGGAATCGGTTGTTATTACCGACGAAGAGATAAGTTTCCTTCGCCAGAAGTGCTATTATCTGCCAGAATGGTTCCTCACTTATCTCCGTGGATTCCGTTTCTCACGAGAGTGGGTGAAGGTGTGGCAGAATGAACAGGGACATCTTAATATCGAGTTTGAAGGATTATGGGCTGATACAATTCTGCTTGAAGTTAAGGTTCTGGCAATCATTTCAGAGCTGTTTTATATGTTTAATCATCAGGCACAGGAATTTGATTACAAGGAACTTTACGAGAAAACCTATCATAAGGCAGAACGCCTGCTCGAGGCTGGCTGCATATTCTCAGACTTCGGTACACGCCGCCGTGCAAGTCTGGTAGCTGAAGAAACGGCTGTGCGTGCAATGAAGGACTGTTATGACAGCCGGGAATGGAAGGGACGTTTTGTCGGTACGAGCAATATCCACCTTGCCATGAAGTATGACCTTACACCTGTCGGTACGATGGCGCATGAGTTCATCTGTGCTATTGGCGGAATGTTCGGTCCACAGATGGCAAACTACATGGCGATGGAAGCATGGCGCAAGACTTATCGAGGGGCACTGGGAACTTACCTCTATGACTCCTTCGGTTGGGAAATCTTCTCTTATAACTTCTCTGAGGACTTTGCCAATCAGTTCAAGGGACTGCGTGTAGATTCGGGAGATAATTACGAACAGTTAGAGAAAATTATTGCCAAGTATGAGTCTCTCGGTATTGATGCGCATGACAAGCAGGTGCTCTTCTCAAATGCGTTGGATACGGATAAGGCTATTGAAATACAACACTATGCTGAAAGCCGTGTGAAACCTTCATTTGGCATAGGCACACATTTCACCAATGACTTCCCTCATGTGAAGCCTATGAATATTGTTATAAAACTGGTTGCGGTGAAGATCACGGAGTCATGGCCTTTCTATAACGATACTTGTAAGATTTCAGAGGACAAGGGCAAGCATACGGGTAAACCGGAAGTTATCCAGAGATTTATGGAGGCTATACATTATAAGGAGTGATGATCTGGCCCGGTTCTTCGTGAAAGGAAAGGGTATATATACCATAAAAGGCGGTAATAAGATGATGAGGCTTCTCATTTCTTATTACCGCCTTTCAGCTTAGTTACGGTTTACTGTTATTTTGATGATGCTTCTATCTTCCTTAGTCCCTTCTGATAGTAGATGTAATAAAGTATTCCTGCTATTGTAAGACCAAAGGGGAAGCCATACCAGACACCTATCAGCTGATACCCCATGACAACCCCGAAGAGATAGCCCAAGGGCAAGGACACGACAAAGTAGGCTATGAATGCAATCCAGATAAGGGGACGTACGTTGGCTGTGCCACGCATAGCATTGGCGTAATTACACTGCATTCCGTCTCCAAACTGATAAATCATAAATGGAATAATCGTCATGGAAACCATTGAAACAACGGTTGCATTGTCAGTGAACAGTCCGCCGATAACATGACGGAAGATGAAAACCGGCGTGCAGGTCAATGTTGCAAGCAAAAAGACAAGATGGATTCCAGCTGTTGCCGTACGTCTTACAGCGGTGTAGTCACGCTGTCCCATAAAGTTACTGATGCGTACTGCCACTGCTGCAGCCAAGCCGTAGTAAATCATATAGCCAAGCTGTGAGATGGTCAGCATGACCTGATGGGCTGCCAATGATTCTGTTCCGAACCACCCAACCATCAGACTTGAAAGGCTGAAGGCTGCTGTTTCCATTCCCATCTGCAATGCCAAAGGAATTCCAAGGACTATTATCTCTTTAAAATCAGCATACTTTATTCGTCCCAGACTCCACCCTTTTTTGTATTCTCTATACTTCTTCCCGAAAAAGAAAATGCCAACCATTACTGCTGCCATTATGATACGTGAAATCATGGTGGAAAGACCTGCACCTATCAACCCCAACTCTGTCATTCCAAAATGACCATAGATGAGTACCCAGTTGCCAAAGATATTCATCACATTACCACCAATGAGCACCCACATTGCCACCCTTGTGTCGGTAATTCCGTCCGTAAACTGACGGAAGGTGTTGAACCAGCAGACGAAAGGCAGGGATACAAGCTGGATAAGAAAATAAGGACGGATGAGTGACAACAGCTCTTCCGGCTGCCCTAATCGGTGAACATTCAAGTATAGGATAATCATGATTACTGACAGGAATATCGCCATACAGGTATTTGCAGACACCGCACTCTTCATCAACTCTCCGATACGATGTGTCTTTTCCTGCCCATAAAGCGTGCCGACAAGTGCCGTGATAGCGTAAGTAAAGCCGATGGCAAAGATTATAACCAGCGTAAACATGTTGTTGACAAATGCCGCCGCCGCCAATTCATTCGTGCTGTGGCGACCAATCATGAGCGTATCGGCAAAGTTAAGAATGAGATTTCCTAATTGTCCGATGATGATTGGGACGCCTAAATAAGTGAGGTTTCGATAGTGTGTTTCGTATTTTGAAAATTGATATGACATTCTGCTATTTTCTGTTTTATTTGCTAATGAGCTTGCAAAGGTACGAAAATAAGCTGTATTATTTATGTCTTGTGCATTGAAATAAACAATAATAATGGCAGATACCCACTTTTACGATTGTTTTCCGTTCTTTGCATCTGGGGTTCTTTCTGCTTAGAAATAAGAACCTTAATGCTTGTTTTCCATCCCCATAATATCTGATCCTACAAAAGATTTTCTGCTTATAAGCACAAAACCTTATACCCTGTTCCACTCTTTTACTCTGACATCTTGTGATCCATAAGGTGAGTACTATTCATCCTAAGTCGGTCATTATCGGATTATAAAAGCAGAATATTACAAATCACTACCTATTCTTTTTTATTATTACCAACCGTTTGTAATACGATTACAAAGCCTTTGTAACATCATTACAAACGACTGGTAATACTCTAAAATCATGTCTTATGACCGCTTGGAGTCTAAATAACTCCTTGTGCCGTCATAGCCTTGGCAACCTTGATGAAGCCTGCAACATTGGCACCTTTCACATAATTGATGTATCCATCAGCTTCAGTGCCGTATTTTACACAGTTAGCATGGATGTCATCCATAATCTGCAGGAGTTTCTTATCCACTTCTTCACGGCTCCATTTCAGTCTTCCGGAGTTCTGACTCATCTCAAGTCCTGATACCGCTACGCCACCGGCATTGCTGGCTTTACCCGGACAATAGAGCACCTTTGCCTCTTGGAATATCTTTACAGCCTCAGGGGTCGATGGCATATTGGCACCTTCCGTAACGGCAATGACACCGTTCTTTACAAGTTCAGCTGCAGCTTCTCCGTTGATTTCGTTCTGTGTGGCACATGGAGTTGCAATGTCAGCCTTCTCAGACCAAGGCTTTGCTCCGGGCACATACTTGGCATTGTATTTCTCAGCATATTCACGTATGCGTCCACGTTCAATGTTCTTCAGTTCCATGATATAGGCGAGTTTCTCCTCATCTATACCATCCGGGTCGTAGATGTAGCCATCAGAGTCGGAGCAGGTGACAGGCTTTGCTCCAAGTTGCAGTAGTTTCTGCATTGTGTATTGGGCTACATTGCCAGAACCAGACACGAGAACCGTCTTGCCTTTGAGGTCGATATTACGTGTCTTGAGCATATTCAGCAGGAAATAGACATTGCCATATCCTGTCGCTTCAGGACGGATGAGCGAGCCGCCGAATTCCTGTCCTTTACCCGTAAGAATGCCTACAAACTGGTTTGTCAGCTTCTTGTATTGTCCGAACATATAACCTACTTCACGTCCACCCACACCGATGTCGCCGGCAGGTACATCACAGTCGGGACCAATATAGTTCCATAGTTCTCTCATGAATGCCTGACAGAAACGCATGACTTCGGCATTTGACTTGCCACGGGGCGAGAAGTCGGAGCCGCCTTTAGCACCACCCATGGGCAGAGTAGTCAGGGAGTTCTTGAAGGTCTGCTCAAAGGCAAGGAACTTGAGAATAGACTCGTTGACAGAAGCATGGAAACGAAGTCCACCCTTGTATGGACCGATGGCGTTATTGTGTTGGATACGATAGCCCATATTGGTTTGTACGTTTCCCTTGTCGTCAATCCAGTTTACCCGGAACTTGATGATTCTGTCTGGTACACAGAGTCGTTCAATGAGATTGACCTGGTCAAATCCAGGATGCCTGTTGTATTCATCCTCGATGGTGGTCAATACCTGTGACACTGCCTGAATATACTCCGGTTCATTCGGGAAACGCTGTTTTAATCTCTCTACGACTTCTGTTGCTTTCATAATCTATTGGTGTTATTGGACGTTTTTGTTTTATCCTGATTTGTATTAAAACGAATTATTATAAACGATTATGTTGCAAAGATAACGAATTTTGATTAAATATGTGTTATTTTGCTGTTAAATATCATGTTATGGTATGAATAAGACATTTGGCAGTCTGTGATAGAATCCTGTTTTGTCATTATATCTTATTTATCCTAAAATATTGGTCTGCAACGCATCTTATTTCTTGTTAAAGCTACACAGCAATGACAACAGATAAGATTCGTATTGGCGAATTGCACGATTACAGAGGTGGTACGACTTTCATCGTCATGTAGCAAAAACAAGGGCTGACTTTTTGTGGCAATGCTCTGAAAAATATTTACATAAGATGCAGTTGTTCTTGTTAAAAACAGGGATAAAAAGGTTGTTATATCCTTGTTTGTAACCATCAGAAGACCAACCTGTTATAAAATACCACAAGAAAAGGTGCTTAGTTGGGCTTCAATTAAGCCTTATTCGGACTTCAATTGAGCACCTATTGGACTTCAATTTGTGCTTAATTGGATTGCAACTCATGGTTAATCAGTTTTAGTATGGATGAAATATTCTGACAAACGGGTGGGCTACAATAGACGGAAATAACATGCTTTAACCTGTTTTTGTCTGATAAAGCCTAAATAGGCATACTTTCTCATAAATACTCTCTTTTAAATTGATGATATTGTGTTACTTATCTTCTGTTCTCTGTGAAGGCAGCATCTTTGCTCTTTCATCTTTATTACAAATAACCCGTTTGTCAACCGATATTTGTTACCTTCAGAATTTGGGGTAAGATTATCGAAAACATAAAAGAGGGGGGCATTATTTAATAATGCACCCCTCTATATAAATATTAAATACTGTTCAGAACAATTTTCTTAGAAGTTGTAGTAAACACCGAATGTGATATTGTTGCCATTAAGGCTTGCACCCCAAGCGTGATTGTCCTTGTCAGCACCTTTTGCCTTTGCAGAAGCCCAACCTGCGAAACCGAAGTGGGTAACAAAGCTAACCTTCGGGCTAAGGTTTACTGCAAGACCTGGCTTCAAACCAAGTTGCCATATATCATCGCCACCTCTGTAACGCTTATAATCAACACCACCATCAATGAAAGCGTTTACATACTTAGTACGAACGAAAGTGTAACGAACGTATGGGTCAATCTGGAAATAGTTGTTTACTTTTTCTGCTGCTACAATATCAACAGGGTTACCCTTGCCCCAACCAATTACTGTACCGATTGCCCAGTTTTCGTCAAGGTTGAAACCAACTTCAGGGAGGAACTGATAAGTTGTAACTTCGTCAGCATCACCCATCTTAGAGTTAGAAATACCAACGCTACCACCAACATAAACCTGTGCATTAGCAGCAAGTGCAATGAATGCAACAGCAAGTGACATTAAAATCTTTTTCATAATAGAAAACTTTAAATATTAATACTAAATTATTTCTCTTTATCATTTACCGCTTACCGCCTGTTTGAGCAGTAACAGCAGCTCTTATCTGGGTGCAAAGTAAAGAGTTTTAAAGCAAACAACCAAATTTTATCTATAACTTTTACTTTAAACATGTAAATGAAAGTTAATCCCTTGTGCGTTCACCTTATAATATATAACTTTGCATTACTCCTAAGAGAAAACATCAATGTAAATTATGAAAACAGGAGCTCTATAGATCAAGTTATGATGAATAAACCTACTTTCATTGCAGGTCCCTGTGTTATAGAAAACTCAGAACTGCTCAGCACCGTTGCGGAAGAATTGGTAAGGCTGAATAGGAAATATGATATTGATATCATTTTCAAGGCAAGTTTTGATAAAGCTAACCGTACGAGCATACACTCTTTCCGTGGTCCGGGACTTGAAAAAGGCCTTTCTATGTTGCAGGCTGTCAAGGAAAAGTATGGACTGAGACTGCTGACAGACATTCACGAGAGCTGTCAGGCAGAGGCTGTCGGCAAGGTTGTTGATGTCATCCAGATACCGGCTTTTCTTTGTCGGCAGACCGACTTGTTGGTTGCTGCTGCAAAGACAGGCAGGACTGTTAATATCAAGAAAGCACAGTTCCTGAGTGGCAGGGATATGCGTTACCCTGTACAGAAATGTCTGGAAAGTGGAGCAAAGGAAGTTTGGCTGACTGAGCGTGGAAATAGTTTTGGCTATAATAATCTTGTTGTTGACTTCCGCAATATCCCAGACATGAAGGAAATAGTCCCTGATGTAATAATGGATTGTACACACAGCGTACAGCGTCCAAGCGCAGGAGACGGCAAGACGGTTGGTGACCGTAAGTTTGTTCCTTCGATGGCATTGGCTGCCAAGGCATTCGGTGCAACGGGCTATTTCTTTGAAGTACACCCTGACCCGGATGCAGGACTGTCGGATGCTGCCAATATGCTGGAACTTGATAAGTTAGACGAATTAATAGGAAAACTGGTATGAATGAAGAAGAACAAAGACTGAAACAGGTAAGAACCTACGCCATACAGTGTATTAAAGAAGAAACTGACGCTACGCTTAATCTGATTAACCAGTTAGATGAGAACTTTGACAAGGCTGTAAGCCTTATGTTCCATTGTACGGGCAAGATTGTCGTAACAGGTGTTGGCAAGAGCGGAAACATCGGAGCCAAGATTGCCGCAACACTGTCATCTACGGGCACACCTGCTTTCTTTGTCAATCCGCTGGATGTCTATCATGGTGACCTTGGTGTAATGACGAAGGACGATGTTGTCCTTGCATTATCCAATTCTGGTCAGACAGATGAATTGCTCCGCTTCATACCAATGGTGCTTCACATGAATATTCCTATCATCGGAATGAGTGCCAACCCTGACTCATTGTTGGCAAAATACTCCACTGCCCACTTGAAGGTATGGGTTGAGAAAGAAGCATGTCCATTGAACCTTGCACCGACAAGCTCAACTACCGCAGCACTTGTCATGGGTGACGCGCTGGCTGTTGCCCTTATGTGTGTCAGGAACTTCAAACCACAGGACTTCGCACAGTTCCATCCTGGTGGTGAACTGGGTAAACGCCTGCTGACAACAGCACAGGATGTAATGCGTTCAGACGACCTTCCTGTCATTCCAAAAGAGATGCACTTGGGTGAAGCCATCATTCATGTCAGCAAGGGCAAGTTAGGATTAGGCGTATCACTTGACAATGGAAAGGTCATTGGGCTGATAACTGATGGTGATATTCGCCGGGCTATGGAGCGTTGGCAGGCAGAGTTCTTTGATCATACGGTCAGCGATATTATGACAAAAGAACCAAAGACGGTCTTGCCTACAACGAAGATTACCGAGATACAGCAGGTTATGCACCGGAACAAGATACATACAGTATTGGTGTGTGATGAAGAAAGGCATTTCTTAGGTATTGTTGACCACTACAGTTGTATGCTGTAAGGATGGCATCCAGCCGTTCTGTTTATGATATTTATACGGGGCTGACATAGCTTTGACATCTGCAAGACTACTGTTTGCCCATGATGGAAAATGAGAGAGACAAAATGAATTATATAAAAAGAAACGCCATCACGGTTGTGATGGCGTTATGTTGCACATTCTTACCTGTTCAACTTTCTGCGCAAAGCAACACAAGGGATTCTGTTTCACAAGGCCAAAAAGAAATAGAAACAAGAGCTGATTCAATGATTGTTTATCAGCTTCGTGGGAAAGGTGTGCACTTCTCTCATAACAATTCCGTTATCTTACTTGCGAGCGGACAGGAAAAGTTTGATGATCTTTTCAAGGCTATTGACCAGGCTAAGTCGAGTATTCATCTGGAATACTTCAACTTCCGCAACGACTCAATCAACGAGGAACTTGTACGTCATCTGGCTGCAAAGGCAAAGGAAGGTGTTGAGGTGAGAGCTGTCTTTGACGGTTTTGGTAATGCAAGCAATAACCGTCCGATGAAGAAACGACACCTGAAGGCAATCCGGGAAAAGGGAATAGAGATTCATGAGTTCAAGCCTATGGAGTTCCCCTGGCTGCACGATATATTCAATCGTGACCACCGCAAGATTGTCGTTATTGATGGAAAAGTGGCTTATACAGGTGGGATGAACGTTGCAGACTACTATATTAATGGTACAGAAGTAGTGGGGTCATGGCACGACATGCACTGCAGAATCGAGGGAGATGAAGTCAACACATTACAGAATATATTTCTTCGGATGTGGTTTCTGGCTTCAGGACAAGAGATACATGGGGCAAAGTACTATCGTGGTGTATCCAATGCTGATTATATCAAAGGACTCAAGCCAGACACCTGTAGGAGTGCCGGAAAGAAGATGGTGGGTATCATCAATCGTGAACCGCATACTACGAAAGATATTATCCGGTATTTCTATCTCAATGCTATAAACGATGCAAAGGATAGCATAAAGGTCATCAATCCTTATTTTACCCTGACACGTACCTTGAAAAAGGCTTTCAGAAAGGCTGTAAAAAGGGGTGTGAAAGTGGAAATCCTGCTCAGCGTGAAGAGTGATATTCCTCTGACACCCGACTGTGGTTTCTATAATGCACACCAGTTGATGAAGGACGGCTGTACGATATGGATGTATGAACCGGGCTTCCATCACACGAAAATCATTATGGTAGACGGACAGTTCTGCACCGTCGGTTCAGCTAATCTCAATTCAAGAAGTCTACGGTGGGACCGGGAAGAGAATGCTGTAATCATTGATGCCTGCACCACGCATGAACTGAACGAACTGTTTGATGCACAGAAGAAAGACAGCTTTAAACTTACTGAAGAGAAGTGGAGGAAATGGCGTACACCGTGGCAGCGTTTCCGTGGATGGTTTGCTCATCTGCTTTCACCGTTCCTATAGGTTTGCCGGAATATTCATGAGGCTGTGAAAACTCCTTTTAGCACCTATTAGACGTTCTCTTCCTTGTACATGCTACGAAACAAGAACGGAATGGGGGAGCTGCAAGATTCTGTCTTCACAATCAATACTTTACAGGATAATGAGAATAATGAATGCTTGTTTAGAATGCAGTTTCTCTTCTATGATTTTCTGTGACAGAGTTAAATTCCAACTGCTCATCTGAATACTCACCACTTCAAGATGCTGCGAAATCCTACAACTACGAATGACACGAACTGTACGAATGCAAGATTACAGAAGTAAAAGAACTATTGCTATCCAATAGAACTTAAACAGCATATGTTCCAATGCAGAATCTCTTTTAAATAGATGTTATTGTATTGGCTTTGGATAAGTAAGTTTCCTTGTCAAATAAGTGTTGTTTGCTTTTGGAGACTCAGCTCTTTCATGACAACAAGTCATTCCCTCCTCGGCAGTATATTGCATGGTATTTAACCCTCAACACCATTGGTGCTCAGCCTCAACACCATTGGTGTTTACCTACAACACCACGTGTGTCGGGCAACAACACTTCTATAGCAAATGGCATGAGAGGTTTCTCATTGTCATTATAATAATATAGAGTATGATACTAAAGGCTAATCTATATGGGAAAAGTCTTATCGTACACCAAGAGCTATGCAAAGATATTTCATTGCTGCTAATCGGTTGCTCAAAAGCCGTTCTTATATCCTCGAAAGAACCTTCATATACCTTACATGATGACGCATGTCTACTTCATTATCAGGCAATGACACAACCTGTTTGCTTAAAAAGACTTTTTCTTTGCAAGCAAACATTTTTTTTCATCATGATATAATTTGAGAAAAAGCCTTCCTGTAGCTTATTGACAGGTTTAACTTTTAGCTTTCCTGCTGGTGCTTGATGGTGATTTCACGCTGCGGGAATGGTATTTCAATACCGTTCTTATTCAGCGTTTCATAAATACATTCCATGATTACACCAATATCACTTCCCTGCGTAAACACATTTACCCAAACAAGAATCTTCAGTGTGATGCAGCTGTCGTCGAAGCTCTTGAGTCTGACGGTGACAGGTTGCTTGCTGAAAGTAACGCCGAGTTCGGTAATGGCATTCACAAGCAGTTCCTTGACCTCTTTTATATTGCTTCCGTATGCAACGCCCACTTCAAGAACATCCAGCTCATAACCATGATTCTTTGTCATATTCTTATAGTTCTTGGTAAACAGCTGCGAGTTCTGGAAAGCAATGACCGAACCGTCAAGTGCCTCGAGCATTGTTGAGGTGTAGTTGATGGAACTGACCTTGCCACGCACACCGTCACAGATGATGTAGTCGCCAATCTTGATGCGTCCGGCCATCAGCGAGATGCCATAATAGATATTCTCAAGAATATCCTTCATAGCGAAACCGATACCCGTTGACAGACCACCCGTTACCACAACCAGCCAAGTGCTGCTGATTTGGAAGATGTTGAGCGTGGTCAGCAGCCATGAACCCCATACAACAACCTGCAAAACATTAATATACATTGTGGCACGCGCATCGGCCGTAGAAGGGTCATTCCGCTTGAGATATAGCTTGATAGCCTCCCGGATTGTCAGATTCAGATAGTTGAAGACAAACCACAGAGTGATTACTATAGCGATAGAATAGACACTCATCTTGAACTTGTCGGAGTTGATGAAGTCAGTGCGGAACAGCTTCCATGTCAGGTCACTAAGGTTGAATACATCCGTTGCCCAGTAGATTGCGAGAATAAACGATATTACCAAGGCTGTCGGGATGAGGACAATATCAATGAACCGGATGAGCCAGGTCTTATTGACTGACAGGTTCTTTGCAGGATGCTTCTCCCTGTATTGGTTAAGATAATCGTGGAAGAAAGCAATCGTCAGAATACAAGCCAGCTGCATTGACCACCAGATGATAGCCTGCACAGCTAACATCGTATAGCCAATCGACGAACATGCAAGTGAGAAGATGAACACGAGCAGCGAGAAATACGCAAAGTTCAGGTCGTAACGTGGAACAAGTTTATGGTATTTGTAAATCATTCTTGCCTGCCACAGTGCATTGAGGAGCAACAGGGGAGGGAAGAGAAGTGTTACGATGGAACTGGGCAGCATCACAATACGGAAGGTGATGACAATAAATCCTACGGCAATCAGTGGATAGTAGATGCGGTAGGCATTATGTGTCTGTGAGCCTTCAACACGCAGGAGCAGGGATGCAAAGATTACTGCCAGCATCCATGTGTACTCCAGAAGCAGGCTGCAAGCCATGTGTATGAAGTTGGAAGGCGAGAAAAGGCGTATTATTATGAGGACGATGCTGAAAGTGACGACTGAAGCAAGCATGATAATACAGGTACGCTTGGCAAGAAAGGCATGGTTCTTCTGCTCAAAGCGGTTCGCCTTCATCACCTTTGTTACAAGGAAACGGATACTTAGATAATTGATTAGAATGGCTATCAATCCGTAGATCAGAATCATACTGAAGAGCGTGATAATCCATTTAACATCCCATTGTGACATCACAACATTCTGCGGAGTATATTTCTCAGCGAGTGTATTGCTTATGTGAGTGATGCGATAAGGTGCTGCCTTCAGGATCTTTATATAGTTGTCTCCACCATTCGCAAAGATGCTTGACTGTATCTCTTCATATCTTTTCTGTGCGTATGCGTCGAGTGCTTGCAGCTGATGCTGGCTGTATTCATAGTACTGGATGTACTCCTGATAAGAATCGTTGCGTTCCTTCAACATCCTTCGGATACTTACAGCGAGGGTAAGGCAGACGTTGCGGTCGGTCTTCATCTTAGGGGTAAGACCGAACGTGTACATCGTACTGAGTACGTTGACGAGCGAGTCATAGCGTGCTATCTCTTCGTTGCTCTCCGTGATGAGGTCGTGGAAAGGGCGTGTCTTTGTCTGGAAGTCTTTCCAGAGTTCAGTTGCCTGTTGGCAGGCATAGGTGAGGTCGAAGATATTATCAGTTTTCTGCGAATAAAGCATCAATGACACCTGTGCTGACTTGTCGCCGATTTCCTTCAGCTGATTCGTCACCTGCTCGGTAATAAATCTTGATTTGTTCAGCTGTTTTGTCTGTTCGAGGTGCTGTGCAATCAGCTCATGGCGAAGCACTGAAAGTGAGTTTTTCAGCGAATCCTCTTGCAGCACAGCAGCTGCCGGGAGGGTGAGGAAGAACAGCAATATGGTGATAAAGAATAGCTTTTTGTGCATATCTGTTTTATTATGAAGATAATTCTTGTGATTTTTAAATGTGCACAAAGTTACGGAAAGTTTGTCATTTAGGCTTATATAGGAATGTAAAATGATACTAAAGAAGTGTCTGCAAGTGCTTTTCTTACGTCCTGAGGCATATAAACGGATAAAATTATGTAAGTTTGCACGAAAAAAGAAAACTATGATACTAATTGCCGACAGTGGTGGGTCCAAGACAGACTGGGCACTGGTCAGTCTGCCGTCAGATACTCGTAAGTATGTATTGAAAGTCCGTACGCAAGGACTGAACCCGTTTCATCAGTCGAAGGAAGTCATCTTGAAGTCGTTAGAGCAGGAACTACTCCCTGCGTTGTACAGGGCTGCAGAGCAAAACAAGTGCTTTCCCAAGCAGGCTGATATAGCAGAGAAGGTTACACTGGTAGCCTTTTATGGAGCGGGCTGTACAAAGAATCTCTCACCCATTGTTGGTGAAGCTCTCGCTGCTGCATTCCCTTCTGCCAGTATAAAGGTTGAAAGTGACCTGTTAGGTGCTGCCCATGCTGTATGCGGGCATGCGGCAGGTATTGCCTGTATTTTAGGTACTGGTGCCAACAGCTGTCTCTATGATGGCGAGCAGATTACTGCAAATGTGCCTCCACTGGGTTATATCTTAGGGGATGAAGGCAGTGGGGCAGTGCTTGGCAAACTGCTTCTCAATGGTATATTCAAGGGTGATTTGTCAGAAGAGACACGTGATTTATATTTGTCCTGGAGTGGTTTGACCTATCTGGAAATTATAGATAAAGTCTATCGTCAACCACTTGCCAATCGCTTTCTGGCAGGCTGTTCAAAGTTTATTAAGAAAAACCTTCAATATTCTGAATTAGAGGAGTTAGTGATAAATAACTTTGATAATTTCTTTAAGAAGAATATTTTGAAGTATTCTTCATCCTCTACTCGTACAATTTCTGCTGTCGGTGGTATCGCTGCAGCTTTTGAAGAGCAGTTGAGGAAAAGTGCAGACAGATTTGGTTATCGGGTCAGGAAGGTGATAGCTTCTCCCATAGAAGGGTTGATAGAATATTATTCTTAGTTCTTATCTAAGATAGTTGGTGTCTGATATAGCTTTTCACATGTAAGTTGGCCATTAGTATCTTACTGTATTTATGATGACCATAATCAACCTCGCTTCCTGTTTTCTATTGATCTGTTGTTGACCAGCACGCAATGTGTTGCTGCCCAGCACCATTGGTGTTGCTGTCCGGCACCATTGGTGTTGAGGGTTAAACGTCTTGTAATTCGCAGGGTTTGCTTTACCAAAGACAAGTAGGATGTTATCTGCTTAAAAGAGATTTCGCATTGGAGCGTATGCTGTCTTAAGTTTTGTCGGCAGCAATATTTCTAAGGCCGTTTTGAGGGTGTTAACTATAGGAGACCGTTTGAAAATCCCTGTGTAGGACAAAGGGATTGTCTGAAGATATGTGTGTGATGTCATTACGTTGAGGAGCTTGCCCGTTGGGAAGGAGTGATCAAAGTTGTCCGTTATATATACCCCGTGTTGTACGTATTGTTTTGTGGGGTGAATAGCGTTTGCTGACACCGTAGCACATCCCTTTATAGCTGTTGCTTCAGCCCCTATGTAGCAAAGGGAAAGAAGCACATTGCATTTGATGGATTACTGATGAAAGGGTTATGAATCACGCAGTAGGCGGTTTGCAAAGTGGACTTTGCAAAAAGTGGTATGTTTTTCCATTTAATTTGCACTCGTTCTCAAATATTTTTGTATCTTTGCACTCGTTTTTAAATATGTTCTATTAGAGCAAAATTGTACAGTTAAATTATAGCTATATAAAGTTTATGTATTTCACACTTTTTGTTACCGTTTTGATAACGGCCGCATTCCTGGTAGTGGCAGCTTATGCTATTGCTAAGTGGATTGGTCCGCGTTCATACAATCCGGCGAAGGGTGAGCCTTACGAGTGTGGTATTCCGACTCATGGAACCTCTTGGTTACCAATGCATGTCGGCTACTATCTCTTTGCCATCTTGTTCCTGATGTTTGACGTGGAGACCGTCTTCCTCTACCCGTGGGCAGTCGTTGTAAAGACAATTGGACCTTTGGCACTCGCCACAATCGGGTTCTTTATGCTGGTATTAGTATTTGGCCTTGCGTATGCTTGGCGGAAAGGAGCGCTTGAATGGAAATAAGGAAGCCAAAAATCAAGTCTCTTCCATACGAGGATTGGAAGGACAATGATACGCTTAGCAAGATGGCAAGCGATTTGAACGATGGCGGAACCAACCTCGTTCTCGGTAACCTGGATCAGCTCATCAACTGGGGGCGTAGCAACTCACTCTGGTCTCTGACCTTTGCAACATCATGTTGTGGTATTGAGTTCATGGCTGTCGGTTGTGCACGTTACGACTTCTCCCGTTTTGGTTTTGAGGTAACCCGTAACTCTCCACGTCAGGCTGACCTGATTATGTGTGCCGGTACTATTACAAACAAGATGGCACCAGCATTGAAGCGTCTGTATGACCAGATGGCAGAACCGAAGTATGTTGTGGCAGTTGGCGGCTGTGCCATTTCTGGTGGTCCGTTCAAAGACAGCTATCACGTCATGCGTGGTGTCGATGAGATTATTCCAGTGGATGTCTACATCCCGGGCTGTCCTCCACGTCCGGAAGCTATTATCTATGGTATGATGCAGCTTCAGCGTAAGGTGAAGATTGAAAAGTTCTTCGGTGGTGTCAACCATAAGCAGACCACAGAGGAACGTGAAACTGGCAAGAGTAATGCCGAACTTATATTCAGCGAGAAGCTGGGAATCGATCCGGAAGAGATAAAGGAAAAGCGTGAAGCAGCATGGGCTGAAGCTAAAAAGCCTGCTCCAAAACCTACACGTCCTGCAGAGAAACCTGCTGTTGCAGCTGCCAAACCTGTCGATGCTCCGGCAAAAACTGCTGAGCCAGCTGCTCCTTCTCCTGAAGCTGTAGCTCCAAAGAAAGAGACAATTGTCGTTAACCAGCCGGTAACACAGGAAGATGTAGAGAAGCTGGGTAAGGAAATTGACCAGATTGATGCAGCAAGCAAGGCTACAGAAGAGAGTGCTGCTAACAATTAATATATAAGGTACGCGAGAATGAAATTAGAAAACAAAGAATTCGGTTTTGATAGCTTTGCTTCAGAAATGGCAAGGCTGAAGAATGAGAAGCATTTCGATTACCTTGTAACTGTTGTCGGTGAAGACTTTGGTGCAGAAGAAGGTCTTGGATGTATCTATATTCTTGAGAATACAAATACGCACGAGCGTTGCTCTGTCAAGCAGCTTGCAAAGAAGGTGGAAGAAGAGTCTGTTATTCCTTCTGTCTACAATCTTTGGGCTGATGCTGACTTGCTGGAGCGCGAGGTATATGACTTCTATGGCATCAAGTTCCTCGGTCACCCTGACATGCGTCGTCTCTTCTTGAGAAACGACTTCAAGGGCTACCCTCTCCGTAAGGATTATGACATGGACCCTGCAAAGAACATGTACACTACGGAGGATGATGTTGAACTTGATACTACCACAGAGTGGAATCTTAATAAGAATGGTGAACTCGTCGGTACACAGCGTCCGCTGTTTACTGATGACAACTTCGTTGTGAACATTGGTCCTCAGCACCCGTCTACTCACGGTGTGCTCCGTCTGCAGACAGTTTTGGATGGTGAGACTATTACCAAGATTTATCCGCATTTGGGTTATATCCATCGTGGTATTGAGAAACTTTGCGAGCAGTTCACTTACCCTCAGACATTGGCATTGACTGACCGTATGAACTATCTGTCAGCCATGATGCATCGCCATGCGCTTGTCGGCGTTATCGAGGAAGGTATGGGCATTGAACTGTCTGACCGCATCCTCTACATCCGTACCATCATGGATGAGTTGCAGCGTATTGACAATCACCTTCTTTATACAGCTTGCTGTGCTCAGGACCTGGGTGCTCTCACAGCCTTCCTTTATGGTATGCGTGACCGCGAGCATGTGTTGAATGTGATGGAGGAGACAACCGGTGGTCGTCTGATTCAGAATTATTATAGAATTGGTGGTCTGCAGGCAGACATTGATCCGAATTTCGTCTCAAATGTCAAGGAGCTCTGTAAGTATCTGCGTCCGATGGTGCAGGAGTACCTGGATGTCTTTGGTGACAACGTCATCACGCATCAACGTTTCCGTGATGTAGGTACTATGAACGAGCAGGATTGCATCAGCTACGGTGTGACAGGTCCTGCCGGTCGTGCAAGTGGCTGGAAGAATGATGTCCGCAAGAACCATCCATACGCTGTATATGATAAGGTGGACTTTGAGCAGATAACCTTGACACATGGTGACTCCATGGATCGTTACTATTGTCATATTCAGGAGATTTATCAGAGTCTCAATATCATCGAGCAGCTGATTGACAATATTCCTGAAGGTGAGTTCTATATCAAGCAGAAGCCAATCATTAAAGTTCCAGAGGGACAGTGGTACTTCTCAGTTGAGGGTGCAAGTGGTGAGTTCGGTGCTTATCTGGATTCACGTGGTGACAAGAGTGCATATCGTTTAAAGTTCCGTCCTATGGGTCTGACTCTTGTTGGTGCTATGGATAAGATGTTGCGTGGTCAGAAGATTGCCGACTTGGTGACTACTGGTGCTGCACTTGATTTCGTTATTCCTGATATTGACCGCTAACAAGGTTATCATTAAAGTAATCAATTAAGAATTAAAATCATACTATGTTCGATTTTAGAATAGTAACAACATGGTTCGATGAGCTGCTCCGTGTCACTTGTGGCTTGAGCAACTTCTGGACTGTTCTGATTGAGTGCGTTGTGGTGGGACTGGCAATACTTCTTGCTTATGCTCTGCTTGCTATCGTACTTATCTTCATGGAACGTAAGGTCTGCGCCTACTTCCAGTGCCGTATCGGTCCGGTCCGAGTAGGCTGGTGGGGCACCTTGCAGGTCTTTGCCGACGTGTTGAAGATGTTGATCAAGGAAATCTTTGCTGTCGATAAGGCTGACAAACTGCTTTATTATCTGGCTCCTTTCTTGGTAATCATTGCTTCAGTCGGTACATTCTCCTTCCTTCCTTGGAACAATGGAGCTCATATTCTGGATTTCAATGTAGGCATCTTCCTCGTAACAGCAATCAGTTCTATTGGTGTTATTGGTGTGTTTATCGCAGGATGGGGTAGTAACAACAAGTACTCAGTCCTTTCTGCTATGCGTGGAGCCGTACAGATGATTTCCTATGAGCTTTCATTGGGCATCTGTTTGATTTCAGCAGTTATTTTGACTGGTACAATGCAGGTTTCAGGTATAGTCGAAGCTCAGACTGGTCCTTTGCGGTGGTTGATTGTACAGGGACATGTTCCTGCTACTTTGGCTTTCCTCGTATTCTGTGTTGCTGGTAATGCAGAGGCTAACCGTGGTCCGTTCGACTTGGCAGAAGCTGAGAGTGAGTTGACTGCAGGTTACCACACTGAATATAGTGGTATGGGCTTCGGTTTCTATTATCTGGCTGAGTATCTTAATCTTTTTGTTGTATCAGGTGTTGCAACTACTGTATTCTTAGGCGGTTGGGCTCCTTTGAACATTGGATTAGATGGCTTCGATGCAATTATGAATTACATTCCAGGACTCGTTTGGTTCCTTGGTAAGACATTCGTTGTAGTATTCCTGCTGATGTGGATTAAGTGGACTTTCCCACGTCTCCGTATCGATCAGATTCTGAAATTAGAGTGGAAGTATCTTATGCCGCTGTCACTGGTTATCCTCGTATTGATGACTGTGTGCGTAGCATTTGGTTGGACTATTCACTATTAATGGTTAAAGAGAATGGAAGATAAAAAACAATCATATTTTGGTGAGGTCGGGAGTGCGCTCAAGACACTTGCTACGGGTATGAAGGTGACCATGAAGGAATACTTCACACCTAAATCTACCGAGCAGTATCCTGAGAACCGCAAGACAACCCTTCACGTAGCCAAGCGTCACCGTGGCCGTCTGGTCTTCAAACGTGACGAGGAAGGAAATCACAAGTGTACTTCTTGTACAATGTGCGAGAAGGCTTGTCCTAATGGTACTATCAAGATTCTTTCTGAGATGGTTACCAATCCAGAGACAGGTAAGAAAAAGAAGCAGCTCGTTGATTATGAGTATGACTTAGGTGACTGCATGTTCTGTGAGTTGTGTGTTAATGCCTGCAACTTCGATGCAATCGAGTTTACTAATGACTTCGAGAATTCAGTCTTTGACCGTTCTAAGTTAATTCTTCACCTTGACAAGGAAGTCTATGAAGGTGGTTCACTGCCTGGTCTTATTGACGGTGGTGCTGACTGGAAAGTTGGAACATTCAATACTAAAAAGAAATAAAGGATTAGAGATATGGCAAGATTAATTATGTTTGCGATTCTCGCCGTTGTTATACTGGCTTCAGCCGTATTCTGCGTGTCGACGAAGCGTATCATGCGAGCTGCGACAGCATTGCTGTTCGTTCTCTTTGGCGTTGCAGGTCTCTACTTCCTGCTCGATTACACATTCCTTGGTGCTGTACAAATCAGTATTTATGCTGGTGGTATCACAATGATGTACATCTTTGCAATCCAGTTGGTAAGCAAGCGTACATTGCAGGGACTCTCTGAACGTTGGTTAGGGAAGCGTACTTTCCTTGCTGCCATTATTGCTTTGGTTGGTTTTGGAACAGTAATCTTGGTTCTGTTGAAGAATGAAGTCCTGCGTTATACTGCTGTGGATGGAGATTCTCTGGCAAATGAGGTTACTATGGATATTATAGGTCATAATTTGATGACAGCCGACAAGTATGGTTATGTACTCCCATTCGAGTTCATCTCTGTATTCCTTCTGGCTTGCATCATCGGTGGCTTGGTAATTCTGAATAACAATAAGAAGGAGGAAAGCAAATGATACCAGTAGGATATTTCTTTGTCCTTAGTGGACTGTTGTTCTTTATCGGAGTATTTGGTTTCGTAACCCGTCGCAACCTTGTTGCAATGCTTATCTCCGTAGAGTTAGTTCTCAATAGTGTTGATATCAACTTCGCTGCATTCAATCGTCTGCTTTTCCCTGATGGATATGAGGGTATGTTCTTTACGCTCTTCTCCATCGGTGTAAGCGCAGCTGAATCAGCGGTTGCCCTCGCTATTATCATCAATGTTTACCGTCATTTCCACAGCGATCAGGTGAACAGTATTGAAAATATGAAATTATAAAAAGAAAACAAATATGTTTGATTACGCATTTTTGATACTTCTTCTCCCGTTCCTGAGTGCTATTGTGCTTGGTTTGTTCGGAATGAAGATGCCTCGCAAGGTCGCTGGTATTATCGGCACCTGTGTGGTAGGTACGCTATTTGCGCTTAGTCTCTACACTGCTTACCGCTATTTCTTCTATACTGGCGAATTTACAGCAATGGGCGAGACCTTCAACGTAACTGATGGTCGTTTGGCAAATGGTGTATATCCAACTGTTACAGTATTCAACTTCACATGGTTGAAGTTTACAGAACTTCTGACATTCAACATAGGTTTACGCCTTTCTCCTATCAGTGTAATGATGTTGATAGTCATTACTACCGTCAGCTTCATGGTTCATATCTATTCATTCGGTTATATGGCTGAACGTGATGAGAACTATGAGTTTGAGGAGTATGAGCATGGATTCCAGCGTTTCTATGCTTATCTGTCACTCTTTACGATGTCCATGCTTGGACTCGTAGTGGCAACCAACATCTTCCAGATGTATCTGTTCTGGGAATTGGTAGGTGTATGTTCTTATCTGTTGATTGGATTCTATTATCCAAAGCATACAGCAGTACATGCCAGCAAGAAGGCGTTTATTGTTACTCGTTTTGCTGACTTGTTCTTCTTGATTGGTATTCTGTTCTTCAGCTTCTATGTAGGGACATTCAATTATGACCTCAGTGTCAATCCCGGTCTCTCTGAAACATTGAGGGGATTGGCTACTAATCCAGAGTCTGCATGGGTACTTCCAACAGCTCTTTTCTTGATGTTTATTGGTGGTGCAGGTAAGTCAGCTATGTTCCCCTTACACATCTGGTTGCCAGATGCCATGGAAGGACCAACACCAGTATCTGCTTTGATTCATGCCGCTACGATGGTTGTTGCCGGTGTATTCCAGGTTGCATCACTGCTGCCAATCTACGTACAGTTTGGTGCACAGGAACAACTTCACTGGATTGCCTGGATTGCAGCATTCACAGCCTTCTATGCCGCAGCAGTGGCTTGTACCCAAAGCGACATTAAGCGTGGTCTGGCATTCTCGACAATCTCACAGATTGCCTACATGCTCGTAGCACTTGGTGTTTGTTTCTATGACAGCAAGAATGGTTCATTCAACAGTCCAGAATATCTCCACCACGGTGGTCTTGGTTATATGGCAGCAATGTTCCACCTCTTCACTCACGCTATGTTCAAGGCTCTGCTCTTCCTTTGTTCTGGTGCTATCATAGTTATCATTGGCAGCAACTTCAAGGAGTATATGGGTGGCTTGCACAAGTACATGCCGATTACAAACATCTGCTTCCTGATCGGTTGTCTGGCGATTGCAGGTATCCCTCCATTTGCCGGCTTCTTCTCAAAGGATGAGATTATCTCAGCATGTAATGCCCTGCCGGGTGTTGAAGGTCAGGCTTTGAAGTGGATTATGACCCTCGTAGCTGGTATGACAGCGTTCTATATGTTCCGTCTTTACTATGTTATCTTCTGGGGCGAGTCTTACTATGAGCAGGACCCAGAGAACCGTCGCCGTCCACAGGAAGTTCCTTTCGTAATGTGGGGTCCATTGGTATTCCTTGCTGCCATCTCTGTCTGTGCAGGCTGGATACCATTCGGTCATTTTGTAAGTGCCAATGGTTTGAACTATGATATCCATATTGACTGGAGCATTGCTACTACCAGTATCATTGCAGCAGTTATCGGTATTGCTCTTTCAACCTGGATGTATGCAGGCAAGAAACAGCCTGTTGCTGACGCTTTGCAGCGTACATTCCCACGTTTGCACAAGGCTGCCCTCAACAGATTCTATATTGATGATGCATGGCAGTTCTTCACACACAAGATTGTGTTCCGTTGCTTCTCTATTCCAATAGCATGGTTCGACCGTCACGTTATTGACGGCACATTCAATTTCATGGCTTGGGGTACACAGGAGGCTGGTGAGTCTATCCGTTCATGGCAGAGTGGCGATGTCCGTCAGTATGCTGTATGGTTCATCACCGGTACTGTAGCATTAACATTAATATTACTTTGCTTGATTTAAAGAAATGAGTTGGATATTAACTGTATTTGTAATTATCCCCGTCCTGATGCTCTGCGGCCTGTGGGTTGCCAAGAACGATAATCAGGTACGTGGCGTGATGGTAGCCGGCTCTACGGCACTTTTGATAGGTGCAATCTGGCTGACTGTTTATTTCGTTCAGCAGCGCAACGCAGGTAATCATGATGCGATGCTGTTGGCAAATTCCGTAATGTGGTTCAAGCCTCTGAACATCGCCTTCTCGGTAGGTGTGGATGGTATCTCTGTCGTAATGATTCTGCTTTCTGCAATTATCGTCTTCACAGGTACATTTGCCAGCTGGCAGCTTGAGCCGATGAAGAAGGAGTACTTCCTCTGGTTCGTACTCTTGTCTTCAGGTGTATTTGGTTTCTTCATCTCTACGGATATGTTCACAATGTTCATGTTCTATGAGGTTGCGCTTATTCCAATGTACCTCCTCATCGGTGTATGGGGTACAGGTCCAAAGGAATATTCTGCAATGAAACTTACACTGATGCTTATGGGTGGTTCTGCTCTCCTGGTTCTCGGTATCCTCGGTATCTATTACTTCAGTGGTGCTACCACTATGGATGTGACAGAACTGGCACGTTTGCACGCTATGCCAAAGGATGTTCAGAACATCTTTTTCCCATTGGTATTCATCGGTTTCGGTGTACTTGGTGCGCTGTTCCCATTCCACACATGGTCTCCTGACGGTCATGCTTCAGCCCCTACAGCTGTATCAATGCTCCATGCAGGTGTATTGATGAAACTCGGTGGTTATGGCTGCTTGCGTATTGCCATGTTCCTTATGCCTGACGCTTTGGAGATGTGGGCTCCAATATTCCTCGTGCTGACAACTATCTCTGTAGTATATGGTGCACTTTCAGCTTGTGTGCAGACCGACCTGAAGTATATCAACGCCTACTCTTCAGTTTCACACTGTGGTATGGTGCTCTTCGCTTTGGTTATGACCACACAGACAGCTATCACAGGTGCAATCCTCCAGATGCTTTCACACGGTTTGATGACAGCTCTGTTCTTTGCATGTATCGGTATGATTTATCATCGTGCAGGAACTCGTGATGTGCGTTACCTCGGTGGCTTGATGAAGGTTGTTCCTTTCCTCGCAGTATCTTACGTTGTGGCAGGTCTTGCCAATCTTGGTCTGCCTGGTTTCTCTGGCTTCGTTGCCGAGATGACAATCTTCGTAGGTTCATTCGAGAATGCAGGTACATTTCATCGTGTAGCAACAATCATTGCTTGTACAGCAATTGTTATCACGGCTGTTTATATCTTGCGAGTAGTAGGAAAGATTCTTTTCCAGGCCATTCCAAACAAAAAGTTCTACGAGCTGCATGATGCAACATGGGACGAGCGTTTCTCTATCGGTGCACTCATCTTCTGTGTTGCAGGTCTGGGCCTTTTCCCACTGTTCTTTGAGAATATGATTATTGATGCGGTTCATCCTATCTTTGATCACATTATCACGTATGTACCAAACTTGGGTAATCTTTAATAAACTGGCGAAATGAATTATAGTGATTTCTTTAAGATGATTCCGGAGGCAAGTCTCGTTGCCATCCTGATTGTTTTGTTTGTTGCTGACTTTGCAACGGCAAAGACTGAAGAACGCAAGTGGTTCAATCCGCTGGCTTCTGTATTCCTGCTTCTGAACACGTTTGTGTGCCTCTATCCAATGGAGCCACAGAATCTGTTTGGTGGTATGTATGTAACAACCCCTGCTGTCAACGTAATGAAGGCAATCCTTTCTATGGGTACCTTTATTGTTGTGGTTCAGAGTCGTGTTTGGGCTGCAAAGAGCGGTAAGGAAGGCGAGTTCTATATGCTCATCGTTTCAACACTGCTCGGTATGTTTTCCATGATGAGCGCAGGCAACTTCCTTATGTTCTTCCTCGGTCTTGAGATGGCATCTGTGCCAATGGCATGTACTGTTGCCTTTGATATGTACCGTAAGAACTCTGCGGAAGGTGCAGCCAAGTTCATCTTGACAGCAACATTCTCAAGCGGTGTGATGCTCTATGGTATCAGCTTCCTTTACGGTCAGTTCGGTACACTTTACTTTGCTGACATTGCTACAAAGATGGAGGCAACTCCATTGGCAATCATGGGACTCGTGTTCTTCTTCAGTGGTCTTGGCTTCAAGATTTCCCTTGTACCATTCCACTTTTGGACAGCCGACACCTATCAGGGTGCGCCGACAACCGTTACCGGTTATCTGAGCGTCATCTCAAAGGGTGCTGCAGCGTTCACGTTGCTGAGCATTCTCTTCCATGTCTTCGGTGGCATGATGGAGTACTGGCACGTATTGCTGATGATAGTTGTAGTCCTTTCTATTACCATTGCCAACCTCTTTGCTGTACGTCAGAGTGAGTTGAAACGCTTCATGGCGTTCAGCTCTATCTCACAGGCGGGTTACATCATGCTGGCAGCTATCGGTAACGATTGGGCAAGCTCTGTTGCTGCTCTGAGCTATTACGTCCTGATTTATGTTGTTGCCAACATGGCAGTCTTCACGATTATCTCTGTTGTAGAGCAGAACAATGGCGGCAAGACCAATATCGACGATTACAATGGCTTCTATCAGACTAATCCACGTCTGAGCTTCCTGATGACTTTGGCGATGTTCTCACTCGGTGGTATTCCTCCGTTTGCAGGTATGTTCTCCAAGTTCTTCATCTTCATGTCTGGCGTCAATGGTGCCGACATTAACACAACAATGGGAGCGTGGGCATACGCAGTTGTATTCATCGCATTGCTCAACACGGTTATCTCACTCTATTATTATCTCAAGATAGTAAAGGCAATGTATATTGTCCGTACAGACAGTCCGTTGCCAACCTTCAAGAGTGACTGTAACACAAAGTTTGCATTGGCAGTCTGCATGGCAGGCATCCTCCTCTTCGGTGTATGCAGCTTTGTTTATGAGTGGATTGCAGCAGCAGTTTAATAAGCTCATTGTTATTAAATAATTAATATAAATCGCTCAAGGATTTCAGTTAATCCTTGGGCGATTTTTTGTTTATGATGATTTCTCATAATTACTGTTTTTAATGGATGTGTTGATGATAAGTACCTATTGTGCTGACGCTCATCACATCTGGTGTTGATGGTAAACACCAATAGTGTTGAGTAGTAAACATAGCTCAGTATGTTGTCAGAATTGAAGCAACTTTTTGTTAGAAATGAGTTTTATAGCCAAAAGTAAATAAACTAAGAAAGAGAATTTTCTTGTTAGTTGCCGTAATTTGTTCTTTTGTTACTATGTTTTTAGAGGTTCTTATGTCTTTCTTTAATTTATTGTCTTACACTTTGTTTAACGTGAAAAAACTTTACATATTTTCTTGTATGTACATCTAAAAAAACAAGATAAATGCGTTTTTATTCATTCTTGTAACTATCAGATAATTAAACTATTACAAGAGGGTGCAATAAAAGGTGCTTAATTGAACTTCAAAAGGGCGTTAGTTAGACCTCAAAAGGGCATCTTTTGCAAGCTAAAAGGGCATTAATTGGAAGCCCAAAGAGCATCAATTAAATTTTATACATGATTTTATTTCAACAAAATATCGTCTTTATGTTTCTAATGATAGTACAAGATAGAATTATGAATTTAAAGTAAAATCTAAATAGATAGTCTAATAAAAAAAGACAGACTCAATTAAAATCAGAGAGTCTGTCTTTATTTGTATTGGGAAACTGTGTAATTCTGTTAGAATGGTAAGTCATCTGTGGAATTTTCCTCTGGCTGTGCAGGAGGGAATGGAGTTGCCTGTGGAGCTGCTGCAGGAGCAGGTTGTGGGCTAACTGGAGCTGCTGCAACAGGTGCGCCAGCCATTGCAGCCGTAGCATCTACGCGCTGGATGTTCCATGCACGGATGTTGTTGAACCAACGACCGTTGTATTCATGTGCATCAATGTCGAAACTGACATTGATCTCTTCACCAGCCTTGATGGCAAACTGGTCAATTCTGTCGGCACCAAAAATGTTGAAAACCATCTTCTTCGGGTACTGGTCGTACGTCTCAATAACATACTCCTGTGACTTCCATGGGCCTCTGGCAGAAGTTCCTTCTCGTGCAGGAAGGACTGCGATTACTTTTCCTTGTAAATCCATTTATCTACTTGTTTTGGTTATTTTATTACTTTAAACTGTTTGCGAAATTACTAAAATAGTTCTAAAAACCGAAACTTTTATACTTAATTTTTGTTTTTCACGTCCCTTTTTTGTATTTTTGTACGATGAAGTTGAAAGACGATAATGGACAAGTTCCAGCCGTCTGGATACGGGTAAATAAAAATATTAACTAAAATACATACTAATGAGATTTAACCTTTCAAGCACTGCATTGAGCAGCCGGTTGTTGACTCTCTCTCGAGTAATTAACAGCAAGAATTCTCTGCCTATTCTGGATTGCTTCCTGTTTGAGGTTCATGACGGACAGCTTACAATTACGGCATCAGATAGTGAGAATGTCATGCGTGGAACATTGAATCTTGAGAGTTGTGAGGGCGAGGGCGATTTTGTAGTGAACAATCATACGATTCTTGATGCTGTGAAAGAACTCCCTGAGCAACCGCTCACACTGGACGTGAATATGGATGAGATGAGGATTTATGTTACCTATCAGAATGGTTCATATAACTTCCCGATTCTTGGTGCAGACGAGTATCCAAAAGCTCAGTCAGTATCTGATAATGCTACAACCATAACTCTACCGGCAGAGAAACTCTCAGACAGTCTGACACGTTCACTCTTTGCAACAGCACAGGACGAGCTTCGTCCTGTGATGAACGGTGTTTATTTTGACTTGAAGGAGGACTGCCTTGCAGTCGTAGCCAGTGATGGTCATAAGCTCGTGAGAAACAAGAATTTCTCTATCAAGAGTGATAATCCTGCTGCTTTTGTCCTTCCTAAGAAACCAGCATCATTGCTGAAGAATGTGCTTTCAAGGGACGGTGGTGACGTTATTATCCGCTTCGATGACCGTTCGGCAGAGATTTCTTTTGCTGAAGGAAACCTTGCCTGCCGCCTGATAGAAGGTAAATACCCTAATTACAACAGTGTAATCCCACAGGACAATCCTAATCAGGTTACGATTGACCGCAAGTCATTGATTGGCGCTTTGCGTCGTGTCCTGCCTTTTGCAAGCGACTCTTCACAGCTGATTCGTTTTCATGTTTCTACAGGTTTGCTTGAACTGAACGCTGAGGATATCGACTTTGCTACAAGTGCCAAGGAGAGTGTTACCTGCGAGTATGGCGGCAATCCTATGAGCATTGGCTTTAAGGGTTCAAGTATGCTTGACATCTTGAATAATCTTGAGGGTGATGATGTTATTATCCAGCTGGCTGACCCATCACGTGCAGGCGTAATCGTGCCAGGCACACAGCCGGAGAATGAGGACATTCTCATGCTGATTATGCCGATGTTGTTGAGCGATTAACGAACATTAATTAGATAGATTTTATCGGGAGGATGGCTGTGTATCTTCTATATAGCCATTCTCCTTTATGATTATAGAGGGTTATACACAAACGTATGAAACTGAATTTGACAAAGCCTTTGGTCATTTTTGACTTGGAAACTACAGGGCTTGACCTTGTTAACGACAGAATTATTCAGATTTCTTTCATCAAGGTTTATCCTGATGGAAAGGAAGAAAGAGAGAATATCTTTATCAATCCAGGAAAGTCGATACCTGCTGAAGTAACGCTGTTGACGGGTATTTCAGATGCTGACGTGGCTGATGCACCTACCTTCAAGCAGAAGGCAAAGGAGCTGACTGACAGGTTCACGGGCTGTGACTTCGCCGGATTTAACTCTAATCGCTTTGATGTGCCGATGCTCGCAGAGGAATTTCTGCGTGCAGGTGTTGACTTTGATTTCTCAAAGTGTCGTCTGATTGATGCACAGAACATCTATCACAAGATGGAACGTCGCAATCTTGCTGCTGCCTACAAGTTCTATTGTGGCAGGAAGATGGAAGACGACTTTGAGGCACACAGGGCTGACCAGGATACGGAAGCTACATGGCGTGTGCTGCAGGGTGAGCTTGAAATGTATGCACCTGGCAAGCAGGAGGAAGAGGATCGTGTGCTGAATAACGACATGGACGAGCTCGCCGAGTTCTCACGCATGAATGACTTTGTTGACTTTGCGGGTCGTATGATATGGTGTGATATGACTGACAAGGATGGCAATGTGCTGCTTGATGCTGCAGGGAAACCACGTCGGCATGAAGTATTCAACTTTGGTAAGTACAGAGGTTGGGATGTAGCTGAGGTATTACACAAGGATCCAGGATATTACAGTTGGATGCTTGCAAGTGACTTTACATACAACACAAAACAGGTGTTGACACGTATCCGTCTGAGAGAGTTCAATAATAAATAAGGTGATGCTGAAAGGAAAGAAAATAGTATTAGGCATAACAGGTTCCATTGCGGCATATAAGAGTTGTCTTATTATCCGTGAACTGGTAAAGAGTGGAGCAGAAGTGCAGGTGGTCATTACGCCTGCTGGTAAGGAGTTTATAACCCCTGTCACACTGTTTGCACTGACAAATAAACCTGTTGTCAGCGAATTCTTCTCACAGAAAAACGGCACGTGGAACTCTCACGTTGACATCGGACTATGGGCAGATGCTATGGTCATTGCACCTTGTACTGCTGCAACGTTGGGAAAGATGGCGAACGGAGTAGCTGATAATATACTTGTCACTACTTATCTTTCAATGAAAGCACCGGTCTTCATTGCACCTGCAATGGATCTGGATATGTATAAGCATCCTTCAACATTGAGGAATATAGAGGCATTGCGTAGCTTTGGAAATCATATCATTGAGGCGGGTAGCGGTTTCCTTGCCAGTGGTCTGGAGGGGAAGGGTAGGATGGAGGATCCTGAGAATATTGTAAAGGTCTTGGATAACTTCTTCTCCGCTTCGGATGAGAAGCAATCTGTAACAGAAGATTTAAAGGGTAAAAAGATTCTTATTACGGCTGGTCCTACATACGAAAAGATAGACCCTGTACGTTTTATCGGTAACTATTCATCCGGTAAGATGGGCTTTGCCTTAGCTGAAGAATGCAGCCGACGCGGTGCAAAAGTAATTCTTGTAGCAGGTCCTGTAAGCCTTGCTTGTTCTGATAGTATTCAGCGAGTTGATGTTGAAAGCTGCAAGGAAATGTATGAGGTGACGATAGGGGAGTTTCCTGGATGCGATGCTGCGATACTCTGTGCTGCCGTAGCTGACTTCCGTCCCAGCGAGATTGCTGCTCATAAGATTAAGCGTGAGGGGGATGATTTGTTGCTAAAGCTGAAGCCGACACAGGATATTGCTGCAACTATAGGCAATATGAAGGGAGAGCGGCAGCGCATTGTAGCTTTCGCCTTGGAAACAGATGAAGAAGAGAACAATGCCCGAAAGAAACTTGAGAAGAAGAATGCTGATTTCATTGTGCTGAATTCAACAAGGATTCCGGGAACAACTTTCCAGTCGGATGATAACCAGATAACGATTATCAATAAAGAAGGTAGGAAGAGTTATGCTAAGAAACCAAAGACAGAAGTGGCTCGTGATATTATTGATGAGCTTGTTTCTGTTCTCTAAGGGAGAACTGTCTGCACAGGAATTGAATGCAAAAGTAACCGTGAATCATAATCAGATTCAAGGCACGGATGCATCGGTCTTTGAGAATCTACAGCAGACTTTGGAGCAGTTTATAAATACTCGTCAATGGACTCATTATCAGTTTCAAAGAAACGAACGTATAAACTGCAACTTTAATATTACCGTAAACAAGTATGACCCTGGTAGCAACATGTTCACCTGTTCTGCTTTGATACAGGCGAATCGCCCTGTGTACAATGCAGCTTATACTTCAACGCTCTACAATAATCAGGATGGTGACTTCAACTTTACCTTTGCTCAGTATGACCAGATTGAGTTCAATGAGGAGAATATCGATAACCAACTGACGGCATTGATAGCCTATTATGCTTATCTTATCATAGGATTAGATCTTGATTCTTTTTCCCCTATGGGGGGCGAAGACATCCTGCAACGTTGTATGATTCTGACGAATAATGCGCAGAACCTCAGTTTCACGGGGTGGAAGGCTTTTGATAATTCACGTAACCGCTTTGCTATTATCAACGATTATCTTGATGGAGCCATGAAACCTTTCCGTCAGTTGCAGTATGATTATTACAGAACAGGATTGGATGAGATGGCAAATAATGCTGAACGTGGCAGGACAAATATAACGACAGCCTTGGAGAACGGACTGAAGAAAGCGCATGAGAATCGTCCTATAAGTATGTTGCCACAGATATGGACAGACTATAAGAAAGATGAACTGGCTAATATTTATAAGGGAAAAGGTACGCAAAAGGAAAAGGAACTGGTCTATGACATTCTCTTTGGAATCAATGCCAGCCAGAATATTACATGGGAGAAAATCAAGCAATAGTAGCCTCATTACACCGCAATACGTTCATATACCTTAACTTCAACTATAATAATTGTCAGATATGCTGAAACATCTATATATAAAGAACTTCACATTAATAGACCAGCTGGATATTGCTTTCCACTCGGGGTTCTCGGTGATTACTGGTGAAACGGGTGCGGGAAAGAGTATTATCCTTGGTGCAATAGGTTTGCTGTTAGGCAATAGGGCTGATAGCAGGCAAATTAAACAAGGGGAGAAGAAATGTACGATTGAAGCTCATTTCGACCTCTCTAACTATGGCTTTGAGCCTTTTTTTGAAGAGCATGACATTGATTTTGAACCCGATGATACAATCGTCCGCCGTGAGTTGACGGCTACAGGCAAATCACGTGCTTTCATCAATGATACACCTGTATCACTTCAGATGATGCGTGCATTGGGCGAACAGCTTATAGATATTCACTCACAACATCAGAATCTGTTGTTGCAGAAGGATGATTTTCAGCTGAATGTTGTTGACATCATTGCCCAGAATAATAAGGAACTGACGGCTTATCGTTCAGCTTATCAAGACTATAAAGAAGCAGAACGACGCCTGTCAGAGGTGAAGGAGCAGATTTCCAAAGCACAGGAAAATGAAGAATTTATGCGTTTCCAGTTCAGCGAATTGGATAGTGCAGGGCTGATAGAAGGCAGACAGGAGGAACTGGAGCAGGAGAGTGAAACACTCTCTCATGCAGAAGATATCAAGACTGCTTTCTATGAGGCTGATAATCTGTTGAATGATGATGACAACGGAGTTATCCGCAAGCTGGGACAGAGTCTGGATAGCCTTGGAAACATCGAGAAGGTTTATCCAAAGGCACAGGAACTCGCACAACGCTTATCGTCAGTGCATATAGAATTAAAGGATATAGCAGGCGAGGTAGGTAGTGAAGTTGAGAATATCGACTTTGACCCCTCTCGTCTGGATAACATCAACCAACAGCTTGACCTTTTGAATGCACTTGAGCAGAAGTTCCATGTTTCTACAGAGAAAGAATTGATAGATATTCGTGATAATATAGCTGAACAGCTGAAGAATATTGATAACAGCGATGAGGAGCTGGAATTGCTGGAGCAGGAGGTAAAGACGAAACTGGCAGCCTGTGAAAAGCAAGCTGAGAAGTTGACGGGGCTCAGACGCAAGGCTATCAAGACTGTTGAGGAGCAGATGAGTAGCCGACTTATACCACTGGGCATCCCTAATGTTAGGTTTAAGGTTGAGTTGTCGCCTAAACCTTTGTCATTGGATGGTGCTGACAAGGTCCAGTTCCTTTTCTCTGCTAACACAAGTACGGCTATGGAACCAGTTGCACAGGTGGCTTCAGGTGGTGAGATTGCACGTGTGATGTTGTCATTGAAGGCTATGGTAAGTGGGGCTGTAAAGCTGCCAACGATTATCTTTGACGAGATTGATACAGGAGTGAGTGGTAAGATTGCTCAGAAAATGGCACTTATCATGCAGGAAATGGGTAATAACAATCGCCAGGTAATTTCTATTACTCATCTTCCACAAATTGCAGCTTTGGGTAGTTCACATTATAAAGTTGAGAAAGAGGAGACTGTAGAAGGAACTCGCAGCCACATGTGTGAATTGAATAAAGAACAGCGTGTAAGCGAGATTGCCCAGATGCTTTCGGGTGCTGACGTCTCTGACGCTGCTTTGCAGAATGCCCGTGAATTATTAGATTTAATCAAGAAGAAGTAATATGCCTTACTAAAATATACAATGAAAGAAAGAATGAACATGAAACTGAGAACTTTAATTTTGATCATTGCCCTCGTACTGGGTGTTTCGAATAGCATTTTCGCTCAGCCTGGTGCTGTGAAGAAAGCAGCGAATGCTGCCTTTACATTGACAACCTTTAAAGCAGACGGCAGTATTCAGGCAACTTCAAATGGCGTTTGTATCAGTGCGGATGGTATTGCCGTAAGTCCTTGGAAACCCTTTATAGGGGCTGATAAAGCTGTTATTATTGATGCAAAAGGGCAGAAACACGACGTGGAATGTCTGCTTGGAGCCAATGAGATTTATGATATAGCAAAGTTCCAAGTGAGTGGGAAAACCACCGCTGCTCCTTTGGCAAGTGCCGTTCCTGCTGGTGAAGAAGTATGGGTTACTCCTATGACACAGAGTGGCAGCGCAGTAAAAGCTAATGTGTCAAATGTTGAGAAGTTCATGGATAAGTACAACTATTCTATTCTGGCTTCTTCTGCAACTGATAAGTTAAATGGTTCACCTGTCTTTAACGCTAAAGGACAGGTTGTCGGTCTGTTCAATACATCAGGTGATTCACAGAGTGCGACAGATGCAAATTATGCTAAAGACTTTATTCTGAAAGGATTGTCACAGAATGACATGACCCTTCGACAGAGTGGTATTCGCATAGGACTGCCCAACACCATCGAGGAAGCTGTTGTGGCTCTGATGCTCTCTTCTGAGAAACCAGCAAATGTTCATGAAGCTGTTATCAATGATTTTATTGCAAAGTTCCCACAAGCAAACGATGGGTACTATGCGTTGGCGAACATGCAGATTGGAAAGGGTGAGATAGCCAATGCTGACAAAACATTACAGACTGCTGTTGCGAAAGTTACGGCAAAGGATGAAGCACACTACAACTACGCCCGTCTTGTTTATCACAATACAGTTCTTCCCGTGCTTGAAGAGAATACCAAGGCAGCAGGATGGACACTTGATAAAGCCTTGGACGAAATTCAGAAAGCTCAAACTGTGAAAGCAAATGATGCCTATCGTCACCTTCAGGCACAGATTATCTTTGCAAAGGGTGATTATGCAAAAGCCTACAGTGAGTTTGATGCACTGACCAAGACTAAGTTCAATAATTCTGAACTTTATTTGGAGATGGCGCAGAGTCGTCAGCACTTGGGAGCTACTGATCAGGAAATTCTCGACTTGCTCAATAAGAGCATCGAACTTTGTGACACACCATACGTGTCAACTTCTGCACCTTATTTCTATACACGTGGTCAGCAGTTGGAGAAGATGGGGGAGTATCGTAAAGCGGTGCAGGACTATTATACGTATGAATATTTTAATCAAGGACGCCTTGGAGCAGCTTTTTATTATATGCGGGAACAGTGTGAAGTGAAGGGGCGCATGTGGCAGCAAGCCCTGCAGGATATCCTCATTGCATCACGACTTGACCCTAAAGAAGCATTATATCCAACAGAGGCTGGTAGCCTCCTCTTACGTCTGAACAAGGTAGATGCTGCTATCAGTGCTGCTCAACAAGCAATCCAGCTTGATGCATCTCAGCCTGATGCTCATCTTATTCTGGGTATTGCACAATGTGAAAGCAAACAGAAAGAAGAAGGTCTCAAGAATATTCAAAAGGCTAAGGAACTTGGCAATGCGCAAGCTGACACATTCCTACAGAAGTACAAATAAACTATATTTGATAGTTTGGTGGCACGAAATTTGATGGAACGGAATTTGGCAGAACCGAATAAAATCCGTACCTTTGCACCCGCATGATGGTTCCGTAGCTCAGTTGGATTAGAGCAACAGCCTTCTAAGCTGTGGGTCTTGGGTTCGAATCCCAACGGAATCACTCAGAATTTAAAGAGGAATATCCTAAAGGATGTTCCTCTTTTTTGGTTCTTCCGTTAAATGCATGGAATTGGAAATAGAATAAAGGCTTATACGCTTGCATGGTATGACTATCCAAAATAAGATGGTCTCACAAGGGGGGATAAACTACAATATAAAATGCAGAAAAGGCAAATGAGTACGATGTCTACCCGTTACTATGTCTTTCAGTCTTCTATGAACAACTTATTCCCGTGTCAATCGGAGTCTGTAAACTATTTTCATGCAACTCAAAACCAATATATGCTCTATTGGCTTCTAAAAGACGCCCAATTGACTTGCAATAGATGCCCTTTTGAGGTCTAACTAACGCCCTTTTGAAGTCCAATTAAGCACCTTTTCTTGCACGGCTTTATAACTAACTGATTTCCTGTTGGTTGCGAAGTTGCTTTTTTATGCGTATTTTTGCCTTTATCTGTAGATGTTTTATCCGGAATTATGTCATGATTTTTCAATCTGTTGTCTGCGCTTTTCAAAGTATTGACATGAAAAGGTTTTCTGTGTCGGAGGATGATAATAAAAAAGACAGCCAAGACTGTCTTGGCTGTCTTTTTGTATAATGCATAACTTCGGTTCTTTTGTTAAAGCTATTATACGAAAAGTGTCCACTCATTTAACGGATGAACCTCTTTTTTCTTGTTATCAACGTTCTTTTGTTCTTCTGATTTTACAAAATATCAATCAGAAATAGCTTTCAAACATAAAAAAGACCATTAAAAGTCAAATTTGCAACAGTCAGACAATCAGATGATTACAAAACACGGTGACAGAAGTAAAACGGGCAAGACTATTCGGATAAAGATATATAATCATAGAATTTTAGTATGCTGTTGATGATTTTCTCTTGTGATTATCTGAAATTAGCAAATAATTTCGTATATTCGCATCTGTTTTATTTATACAAAGGCTAAAGTAAAAGTTGATACAGAGCGAGAGACGATAAACTACAAGAATCCTTGATATTCAGAATTCTGTTGGTAGACAATAAAGATATAAAGACATTACATTCATGAAAGAATTAATATGCCCCAACTGTCATAAGGCATTCACTGTCGACGAAGCTGACTATGCCTCCATCGTTAATCAGGTTAAGAACACAGCATTTAATGAGGAAGTTGACCGTCGCATAGCAGAACTTCGTGAACAACACAAAGCAGAGCAAGCCTTGGCTACAGCTAAGACGGAACAGTCTTTCCAGCACCAACTCTCCAAGAAAGAGATTGAGATAGGTGCCAAGGATGCAGAGATTGAACGCCTGAAGAGTGAGAAAGAAAATGAACTCACAAAGTTGAAGAGTGCACTCTCGGCTGAGATAGAAGTTCTTAAAACACAGTTGGAGAATATCGCTGCACAAAAGAAGAACGAGTTGACTATTGCTTTGGCAGAGAAAGACCAGCAAATTTCAAGGCTCAACTCAACCATAGAACAGAATGACTCTAAGTTGCAGCTTGCGATTATGGAAGAGCGTAACAAAGCTCAGAAGGAAGTTCAGGCAAAGGATACGGAAATCTCTCAACTTCGTTCTGCTGCCGAACTGGAGAAGCGTGAGGCACAGCTTCACGAGGCATCACTCATCCAACACCATGAGAACGAACTTCGCATGAAGCAGGAACAGGTAGACTACTATAAAGACTTGAAAACCAAGATGTCTACCAAGATGGTTGGTGAAACACTGGAGCAACACTGTAGTATTGAATTCGATCAGTATATTCGCCCCATGATGCCTAATGCCTACTTCGATAAGGATAATGATGCAAGTGATGGCACAAAGGGTGATTTCATTTTTCGTGCTTCAGAAGATGGTGCAGAGTATATATCCATTATGTTTGAGATGAAGAATGAGATGGATACTACTGCCACCAAGCACAAGAATGAAGATTTCCTGAAGAAACTTGATGATGACCGCAAAAAGAAAGGCTGTGAGTTCGCTGTATTAGTCAGTCTTCTGGAAGCTGATAACGAGCTCTATAACACAGGAATCGTAAACAAGAGTCATCTCTATCCGAAGATGTATGTTATCCGTCCGCAGTTCTTTGTACCATTCATCAATCTACTTGTACAGACATCGAAAAAGAGTTTGGAGTATAAGAAGCAACTTATTCTTGCACAGAGTAAAGAAGTGGATGTCACCAACTTTGAAAGCAAGATAGAAGACTTCAAGTCCAAGTTCGGTCGTCATTATGAGCTTGCCTCCAAGAAATTCAATGATGCCATTAAGGATATTGATGCTACAATTACCAAACTTCAAAAGATACGTGAGGAACTTGTCGGTAGCGAGAACTATCTACGCCTATCCAACCAAGATACTGACGACCTCACCATACGCAAACTGACCTACAAGAATCCAACGATGAAAGCTAAGTTTGATGAAGCACGTAAGAACAATCAGATAACAATGGAATAACAGTTAAAAATTGATAGAAATGAAATTAGCAGAAGCATTGGCTATCCGCAAGGACAAGCAAAAGAAGATAGAACAGCTCAAAAGCAGAGTGTTGAACAATGTTCGTATTCAGGAGGGTGACATTCCTTCTGAAAACCCAGCGGAACTGATGGGGGAGATGGATGCTTGCTTGAAAGACCTTTTTGCTCTGATCTTCAAGATTAACAAGACGAATATGAACACCGTAAGCGAAGGGCGAACCGTTACAGAGATGATGGCAGAACGTGATGTGCTTTCTATGCGTGTCACTGCTCTTCGTGATATATTTAACAAGGCATCCGAGTCTCAAGACCGTTACAGCCGGTCGGAAATCAAACTGGTAACTACAATAGACATCAAGGCTTTGGGCAAACAGATTGACGAACTGTCTAAGCGACTACGCGAACTTGACATGAAGATTCAGGCTCTGAACTTCACAACCGAATTAATAGAGTAGTATTCTGTGTTGTAAGAAGTTATCATAAAGATTTTTTGGTGTAGTCTTATTATGTTGTAGGTGTGAGCTGAAAACCAATTTAGCATCAGAGTACGGGGTTTCTGAAGATCATTCGCAGGTAGCATTTCCCAGCACATAATGTCTAAAAGGACCGTACGGTGTACATAGCATTTTGCATATAGCATTACCATAAGCTGACTATAACATATCTGACGAGGGTGGGATGTGGGATTTTTTATCGTCATCAGGGTAGTTGAGAACAGGAACTGCCAATAAAGGGAATGTTCTTTAATCGATGAGTAAATCCAGATAAATAATATTCATTGATAAGTATATTTATCATAATCCCCATTAGCGGGAATCCTTCCATTATAAAAATTCCTTTCTGATAATCTTTATCCTCATAGGACACCATAATGGTTCCTTCCGTCTTCAGTATAAAATCTCCAGCGTCCTGTCCTGTTGGAATTCCTTTTGTCTTTTTTAATAACTAAAGTTTCCCACCCTAATAAATAGATAGGAAAATAACAGTTTGTCGAATTTTCTTTGTAAATTAGTAATCGCTAAAGAACTGATTTTAAAGACAAAACAACAAAACTGTTATGGAAGCAAAAATAGAGAAAATAAGCGAGTTGTCCAAGCTTTTGAGTGTTAAAAACCGAATGAGTGATGATTTATTTCATCTTTTTGGCAAGTTTGGCATCGGTCACCTGTTATCTCGCCTGTCATTGGAGAAACAGGACGGGGTCTGCGCTTCGGAGTTGATTCTTTCTCTTTGCCTCTTCCGCATTGTCTGTGAGAGCATCCACCGCATATGCAAGCATAAGATATATGAGCTTTCAAATCATGCCAAGAACTGTTTCTATCGCATGATTAAGGGGTGGGAAACTTTAGGTATCTAAGTCTAAGTCCTTGCCCCACTTCCTTAATAATGGGAATAGGTATAGAGTAATGAACCATGCTCGAATGCCAAGCGGAAGTCACCTATACCGACACAGGAATATCTAAAAGGAAGATTCTTATATATAAGACCTCCACCTAAAAATCATATTCCTTTATTCCTATTGAGTCTGAAGAAAGTGGATAAGTCCGTCTATCTATTTTGTATTTTTCTATCTTAGCAATTAGTTCATCCCCATGACTATAATATGAATTAAGCATAAAGCTGTTATAAGCTATTCTGCCAATAACGAAAACAAAGATTGACAATAAACACATAGCTATAAGTTTCTTTTTCATTTCATGTCTTCGCTATCAAAATTAAACACATCTTGGCGAGCAATGATTCATGCGCACAGCATAGTCCTGCTGCCAAACCTCCTCTGTAGGTTCATCATCTGCAGATCATCACGCTACTTGTCATTAGTCACACTTTGTCTCCTTGGCGTTAGGAAGCAGAACGGTCATCACCTGCCCGACAGAGGGCATAGCTGCCCAAACTCAAATCTTACAGACAAGAAGGAATTTCAATAGATTTTGTACCTTCTATTATTTCTGGTGGCGCTTGAGGTTTGAATACCATTAATACCAAAGATTTTTCCTTGATAACATCATCTAATAAAAAAATATCCTCATCTATCAGACATGACAAGTTTGTCAAGAATTCACAAATCGTATTGTGAATATTCAAACTGTCTACAAATCTTGCATCAATATCCATTTCTAACTGTTCTGCACTATTTAAGTACCACCTAAAAACAGGTTTTTTGCATAAGAAAAGAGTGATTATCTCATTACAAACATCATGCTCTATATCTTCTGCAATACCTTTAAATCTCTCTTCCATAGAAACCAAAGATGTTTGACAGATATAGTTATAAATAGCTTTCAATGCACCATTTTTAAGGTGCAGAGCAATTATATCTCTGACATAATCGTCATTTGAATAGTATATGTTTTTTTTTATTTGATACCAGTTCATAACATCATACTAATACGTATGCTTACTCATTCCTCCCAGCTTAGCCTTGTTGAGTTTCGTCAGCGACGTTGGGTTGGCAGCATTCGTGATACCGAGGATATTATCTACAGCATCATAGCGATACTTGTTTTCCATCACAGTCTGACTATCCGCCGTAAGGTTCATCACCTGCAGACATTCACGCTGCTTGTCGTAGGTATAAGGTGGTTTCCGTGCCATTGCCGAGCTTCGTATAGACCGTATGACCTTCCTTGTCGTAACCTATTATATCAACAATAACGCTCTGACGTCCCTGTTTATTGCTCGTAAGACTCTCAACCTGTCAAGTATGTATTGAGAGAACTAACTTATTTATAAGTTATTCGTACGCTATCTACATAATACACAGAAGGAAAAGGTTCCTTTAGCAAAAAACGTACTACGATATGATTGATAACCGAATCTCCGTAAATCTGATATAGATTATCTGATTCTTGAGTTGTTGGTATTTTATGCTTACTTCCTTTACATTCTATTTCGATTCCACTACTGGACCACCTCCCTTCAGTACCCGTTGGAATATAAAACAATATCGGGAGTTGTTTGGTGAGATAACCTTTCATGTTTCTGCTTCGCAGATCGCATATGCTATAAAAGATAAACCAAATAGCAAAAAACGCACAGCCTACAACATAAGAGTAGTAATGCAGTTTATTCTTTATTTTAAGTATTATATAAGAAAATAAAAAGATCAAAATATTTAATGATATCACATAGAAATACGTATCTATAATGATATTTCCTCCCATATAGAGTAGTATCAACAGCCCCGCTAAGGCCAAGAAATACCAAGTTGCTTCTTTATTTAATATTTTTTTTAGATTCATCATCTCTTTTTTTTTATAAATTACACTTCCAGCTCTTGAACCTGCATTCGTCCCTATACTATTGAATTAAGGAGTTATATAGACATTTGAAAAAAATACCTTCTTTATATTGCCGACAGATTCAAGGACCAAATGCGAATTTACTTAATCTTTTTGTGAGAAACAAATTCTGGGCTTCTAAAGTTCAATTTTTCTCTTGGGCTATTGTTTCTATATAAGCAATGTATCAATCTTGTGTTTTATATAGAACCTTTTTGCATGAACACATGACTTTACTTTTGAGGCGCACAGCCTCCATCACAGAAACCCCTGATGTTTTTTATAGTTGGTTGTCAACTATTATACGCCAAAGAATATCAAACTTAATATTGAATGTGCAAGAAGATTATTACATCTATTAGATGTGTTTGTTTTTGTAAATAAAATTCTAATGCCGAAAAATAAAAGATGGGTCTTCCGGATTTTGGAGTGATAATAATTAGTTATTAATAATCAACTACTTACACCATTGCTCATATATGTTAAACCCTTTATATACGGAGAATTATAATCATAATGTGCTAATTAGTAGTGCAGGAGTTACTATAACTTATAAATTCACTTCATTTAGTCTAAATCCATTATTAATGAGAAGGTTATGAAGAGATTTTTATCTCAAAATTTGAGTATCATTCATTGGTTATTACTCCAAATGTCGGATGAACCTAAAAGATGCCCTTTTGCATTTGAATTAAACCTTAATTGACGTCTAACTAAGGCTTAATGAGATTTAAAGGGCGTTGGTCAAAAGCCAACTAAGCACCTTTTCTTGTACACCGCAGTAATTAACTGATTATCTGACTGTTGCAAACCTAAACTTTTGTGATGCTTTTTGTGTGCTATAAAGTAATGTTTATCCAAGAATATGTAAATATATTTCACAAGCCTTGATTGTTTTAATGACGATAGATTTTATACTATGCAAAACTGTTCCTTTACTTCTAAACTACAACAAAATCAGTTACCTGAAGAATAATTAAAGAAAAAATGATAGGCAGACTTTTATGTATTCTACAATTACTGATTCATGTTTGTCAATATTATCTGATCCGTATTCTCTAATCTTATGTGTGTGAGATTAAAGTTTAAATAATACGAATAATTTTCCATTGGAAATTTGGTAGAAAACAAAATAATACTTATCTTTGCATCGTTTTCCACAAGAAACAAAAACGACAATAGCAAACCGACTAGTAATATAGCCTCGGTAATCTTAAAGATAACATAGTATAAAGTATGAAACGTACAGCAACATTCGTAGTAGCTATTATGGCACTCACACTGACAGCCTGCAAAGCAGATAGCAAGGCTGGCAAGGAGGCTGCACAACAGAGGGGCAGTGCTACGGCAACAGAACAAACAGAAGTTAATAACCAAAATGATGGAAAGGAAAAGAATATGAATGTAAAGGAAATGAACGCAGAAATGTTCAAGCAGAAAGTGATGGATTATGAGAAGAACCCAAAGACTTGGGAGTTCAAGGGTGATAAGCCTGCCATCATTGACTTTTATGCAACGTGGTGTGGTCCTTGCAAGGCAACGGCACCCGTTCTTGAAGAAGTAGCGAGTGAGTATGCCGGAAAGATTGATGTTTACAAGGTTGACGTTGATAAACAGCGTGAGCTGGCAGCTCTCTTCGGTATCCGTTCAATCCCATCAATACTCTTCATCCCGAAGAATGGCGAACCTACAATGCAGTCAGGTGCTATGAACAAGCCTCAGTTTGAGGAGGCTATCAAATCTGTCCTGCTGAAGTAAGTTCCAGGATTATGAACAACCAATGTATATGTAAGATTCGCGACATACTTCGTCTCATTACAGCTTTCGAGGGCAGCTTACAAAAGCAGATAGGCTTGAATATCAATGAAGCCATGTTGCTCTGCCTGCTCTCTGAATGTGAGGAGCCGATGCTGGCAGGCGAAATTGCTGATGAGATGGGACTGACACGGTCAAATGCCTCAAAGGTAATCGCCTCACTTGAGCATGACTCGCTCATCCGTCGCCGTGCCTGTTCGGAGGACGGTCGGTGTCAGCGGTTCCATATCACAAAGCATGGCTTGGAACGGCTGGAGCAGTTACACTGCGAGTCTATCCGTGTACCAGAGGAACTGAAATCGATGATGTAGAAGATGTTGTGGTACGTCTTAAACCTAAATTGGTTCATTAGAGCCTGTACAGATTTTGTTTTATTGTCGAGCAGATTGTTTGTCTTTGTAACGAAGGCGTAGCGGGCTACATCAAGTCAGCAAAACAGACAAAGATGCCGGCAAGGAAATAAAAGATGCCAGGAAACAATACGATTAATAAGGATAATGGACTATTGTGGTCTAATGAGCCCATTTGGGTTAAAGTGAGCAAAAGGCTTTGCAGACTGAATCTGCAAAGCCTTTATCTTATCTGTCGAGTCCGCCGAGTCTGTTTCATCGGGTGTGTCAGGATAACACATTGCCTCTCTGCTCTTTATGCTTTTGTGTACAGAACCGACATGTTTATCCACAAACACAGCTTTTTAAACGTTAAAATTTTGACATATATCAATAAAACTCTTGCACGACAAACGTTTCACGACAGCTTCTTGTATAATTATTTTAAGCGTAGTACTTTTGCAAAACAAAAATAAGATTGTTTAGATTAGTAGTAAATAGATTTAGGTTTTAGTTAGTTTAGGTAGAATTTATTGATTGTTTCAGAGGAGATTAGACTATTAGCAGATTTTCGGTTAAATTGATTGAAGTTCAGGAGAAACACTCCAGACCGTCTGTCGACAGTAAGGGAGGAGGCGCAACAAGCAAGTAATTGCCGTTGTACCTCCTCTTTCTTTTTGCAGAATTTTTGAACGTTATTAACAGGGAAGTTGCAGTTTTCACTCCATTCTCATCAGACAAGAAAGGAGGAACAGTCTGTTATCTTGCCTTCAGCGTCTGCTCAATTCCCTGCTCCCTATGTACTATTCTCACCTCGATTCCATACTTTTCGTTGAGATGTTCGGCAAGATGTTGCGCACTATAGACCGAACGATGCTGTCCACCCGTACAACCGAAACTGAACATCAGGTCGGTAAAGCCACGCTGCATATAACGCTTCACATGATGGTCAGCGAGCTTATATACAGGCTTGAGGAAGTCGAGAATCTCTCCATCATCCTCAAGGAAACGGATGACAGGCTCATCTAAACCCGTAATCTTCTTATAAGGTTCGTATCGTCCCGGGTTATGTGTGCTCCGGCAGTCGAAAACATATCCTCCTCCATTGCCGGATGAATCCTCCGGAATACCTTTCTTAAAAGAGAAACTGAATACACGGACAACCAGCGGTCCTTTACCATCATACTTTGAAAATGTGGCTGGACCATCCAACGGGTTGGCGTTGTAAATATCCTTCTCCACCGTCTTAAAGCCATCAGCCCTGTTGACTGCAGGCTTTTCAATATGCGCAAACTGTGGCAGCAGTGTGAGTCGTTTCAGCATATCCATCATATAAGGATAATGGAAAACATCCTCACCTAACGCCAGGAGATCTCGCAGGTTCTGTATAGCAGGAGGTATGGAGTCGATAAAATGTTTCTTTCTTTCATAGTAACCACGGAAACCGTAAGCACCTAGCACCTGCAAGGTACGGAAGAGAACGAACAAAGAAAGACGGTTTACGAAGTGACGCTTGGATGGAACCTCCGTATAGTTCTTCAAACTCTGATAGTAATCAAACACCAATTCACGTCGCAGTTTGAAGGAATACTTTGCACTTGCCTGCCACAGAAAAGACGCAAGGTCATAATAAAAAGGCCCCTTCCGTCCACCTTGGAAATCAATGAAGTAAGGCTTTCCGTCCTTATCCAGCATGACATTACGAGCCTGGAAGTCACGATAAAGGAAAGAGTCCATCTTCTCAGAAGTCAGATCCTTGGCAAACATACGGAAGTTTGCTTCGAGTTTCAGTTCATGGAAATCGAGCTCTGTTGCTTTGAGGAAGCAGTACTTAAAGTAGTTCAAATCAAAGAGCACACTCTCCTGGTTGAACTCTGGTTGCGGATAACAATTAGAGAAATCAAGCCCTCTTGCACCACGCAGCTGTATGTTCGGCAATTCACGGATGGTTCTGCGCAAGAGTTCCTGTTCAGCAAGATTGTATCGTCCGCCTGCCTCACGTCCTCCACGGATGGCATTAAAAAGTGATGTGTCGCCAAGGTCAGACTGCAGATAACGTGTCTCATCTTCCGAAACAGCCAGTATGTGTGGCACAGGCAACTGCCTTTTCTCGAAATGCTTGGCAAGATAAACGAAGGCATGGTTTTCATCACGGCTTGTACCGATAACGCCAATGATCGTTTCTCCATCTTCATCTGCCATCCGGAAATACTCACGATTACTTCCAGCTCCTTCCAGCTTCTCTACATTGGCAGGTACACTACCCTTCCATTTCTTATATAGTTCTAATAACTTTTCCATATCTTTTTCTACATGAATGCACTTTCTGTGAATCCATTACCACTGTTCTTGATGGATATACAAATTCATACATCTCTACATTCTTCCCCCTGATGTAACGACACTTTCTCCTAATTAATATCGGTCATCACATCCCCTTCTTGGAGATTAATAAGGGATAAGGTTGCCAGATGTGTAACATAGACAACCGACAGAGCATTCCTTATTCCTCCTCCAATTTTTTCTTTATATCCTCAGCCTGCTTCTCACCCCGTTTTTTATGGTCATATTGGCGCAGCAAGCCATCTATCAACAACAGGAGGGCAAGCACGCCACCTGTAATCAGCCATGACTTAGTGATATAGTAGAGCCCCCCGATAACAATGAAGAGCACTGCGAATTCTTTCCAGTTAATCAATCGTTTCATGCCACAAAGTTAACGAAAAGATTACAGATAAGGATTGAAAGCAGAGAAGATTTTAGTATTATTCTTCTAAACCAGTTGATTCTTTGCTTTTACGTCCTTTCTGCTTTCATTCATTTCAGACTTGTTTTCATCCTTTCTGCTTGCTTTTTGTTACCCGACGTCTTAAGAAAAATAAGTCTCCTAACCAAATAAGTTTTGTTTACCTTTAGTAGTACAACTCTTTTCTTACAACAAGTTTCTTCTCTCCCGACTACATATTGCAAGGTGTTGAGTACTAAACACCATTGGTGTTCAGCCTCAACACGACTGGTGTTTACCAACAGCACCATGCGTGATGTACACCAACATATCGGGTGAAAACGGGAAAAAGGGTCTGTTATTGTCATAATAATAATAAACCACTATAATGACCAGCTTATATGGGAACAGTTTTATCGGACAGCAATAATAGTCAAAGAGGTTTCCATCATATAATCTAAAAGGCTTAATAAGGGTATAGACACAAAAAAGACGAAGAGATTACTCTAAAAGAATAATCCCTTCGCCTCTTAATATCATAAACTCCTTTTACGAGGAATATACTTTACTTACTTAATAAGACCCTGTGCTCTGAATATCTTAGCCAAAGCCTGAACACCACGCTCAACCTGATCCTTTGTATGAGTAGCCATCAAGGCAAAACGAACCAATGTATCCTGCGGAGCACAAGCTGGAGGAATAACAGGATTGATGAACACACCAGCCTCGTATGCCAGCTTGGTTACAACGAAAGTCTTTTCAATATCACGGACATAAAGCGGAATGATAGGACTCTCTGTATCACCGATTTCAAAGCCTTCTTCCCTGAAACGCTTCAAGGCATAATTGGTTACCTTCCAAAGTTGCTCCAAACGTTCCGGCTCCTGCTCAAGAATATGAAGTGCCTCCAGGGCAGCAGCTGTTGCTGCAGGTGCATTACTTGCAGAGAAAATGTAAGTACGGCAGGTGTGACGAAGATAATTGATAGTATCCTTGTCACCAGCAATGAAACCACCGATTGATGCCAGACTCTTTGAGAACGTACCCATAATGAGGTCTACTTCATCCGTCAAACCGAAATGGTCACAGACACCTCTTCCCTGGCGACCAAAGACACCTATGCCATGAGCCTCATCAACCATGATAGAGCAGTTGTACTTGTGCTTCAGTTCAACGATTGCAGGCAGATTAGCAAGGTCACCTTCCATTGAGAAGACACCATCAACAACAATCAGTTTGACAGCTTCCTCAGGAAGTTTCTGGAGAACACGCTCCAAATCTTCCATATCATTATGCTTGTAGTGAAGCTGGGTAGCAAAACTCAGACGACGTCCGTCCACGATACTCGCATGGTCACGGTCATCACAGATAATATAATCACCACGTCCTACAACCACGGAGAGAACACCAGCATTAACTGCAAAACCTGTAGAGAAGACAAGTGCCTCATCCTTGCCTTCAAAAGCAGCCAGTTCTTTCTCCAACTGTACATGAAGGTCGAGTGTACCGTTCAGGAAACGGCTTCCGGCACATCCTGAGCCATACTTGTCAAGGGCACGATGAGCAGCATCAATCACACGCTGATCGTTTGGCAGGCCTGTGTAGGCGTTAGAACCAAACATAAGAATCTCGTTGCCATCAATATCCGTAACTTCTGTTCCTTGCTTACTTGTAATCTCACGGAAGTAAGGATAAACACCAGCATCCATAAACTTCTGCGGATCGCGGTAGCTCTTGTACTTGTCTTGTAACTGTCCCATTATTTTTAATATGGTGTAGCCAATGACTACTTAAAATTATTTTTCAGGCTGCAAAGTTACTAATTTAGAATGATAAAACGGAGTTTTTGGTTAGAAAAGTGATTTTTAAAGATTTTTACCCCTCAATATCCATGACATAACCGATAAATATGTATCTTTGTCAAGGAAAAAACATGCGCTGATTATCTTGGCATAATGAATAAAAAGAATATCGTTTTCATTCTCAACCCTATATCGGGTACAGTCAGCAAGGCAGGCATCCCTGACCTTATAGAAGAACGTCTTGACAAAAACAAGTTTGACTACCGCATTGCAGAAACACAGCATGCTGGTCATGCAACAGAGCTTGCACAGGAAGCTGTGCAGGAAGGTGTTGACATTGTTGTTGCGGTGGGCGGAGACGGCACTGTCAATGAAGTAGGAAGGTCACTCATCAACACCAAGACTGCCATGGGCATACTTCCCTGCGGTTCAGGGAACGGTCTTGCCAGGCATCTGAACCTGCCGATGAATCTGAAAAAGTGTGTTGACATTCTCAACCTCTACGACGTAAGGGAACTCGACTATGGCATCATCAACGGGCATCCTTTCTTCTGTACCTGCGGAATGGGCTTTGATGCTTTCATATCCATGAAGTTTGCGGAGGCAGGCAAACGTGGTCCTATCACTTATATGCAGAAGATACTTGAAGAAGGACTGCGGTATGAGCCGGAGACCTACGAGATTGAAGACGAAGACGGCACGCACCATTACAAGGCTTTCCTCGTATCGGCAGCAAACGCATCACAGTATGGCAACAACGCATATATAGCTCCGCAGGCGTCTATGAGTGACGGATTGCTGGACATTATCATTATGGAGCCTTTCGACATCATTGATGCACCGCAAGTTGCAATTGAACTTTTCAACAAGACACTGGATAAGAATCTGAAAATAAAGACCTTCAAAGCCAAGCATATCCGTATCCGTCGCAAAAAGGAAGGCATTATCCATTACGATGGAGACCCTGTCACATCGGGAGCTGAAGTGGATATTTCCATCGTCCCGAAGGGCATCAACATCATTGTAAACCCAAAGGGAGGCAAGGATTACCGACAGCCGAACATGCTGCAGATGGCTTTCTCTGAGATTTTTTTCAACATCGACCTCATGCGACAGGACCTCACGAAACAAAGCAGAAAGGTACAGGCAATCAACAAGAACCTACTTCGCAAGTTGAATATTTAAACAACCTAAGCCAGACGGATGGGCTTTACTTTTAAGAAATTTCATGTTACTGATGACCACACGGCTATGAAAGTCGGAACGGATGGTGTATTGCTTGGAGCATGGGCTGCAGGTGGTTTGAAGATTCTTGACATAGGTACAGGCACAGGACTCATGGCCCTGATGATGGCACAGCGGTTCCCTTCCGCACGCATTGATGGCATAGAGATTGATGAAGGTGCATTGGAAGATTCACGTTTTAACACCTTGCAGTCTCCTTTCAAAGACAGGATAAACATAATCAATACTTCATTGCAAGATTATCACCCCTGCACTGACACGCAAGAAAAAGGGATATATGATGCCATCGTCTGCAATCCTCCCTATTTCATTAATTCGTTAAAGAATCCTTTACAACAGAGAACAACTGCCCGGCATATTGATACGCTCTCTCACCAGGAGCTTGTTTTTCATGCAGCAAGACTTCTTAAAGAGCATGGCACATTGTCGGTTATCATTCCTTCAGATAACAAAGAATTACTTGAAGCAGAAGCTGTATTCAATGGATTATCAACGGAGAGAATAGTAAACATTAAAACCAGAACATCAAAACCTGCCAAACGTTGCATGATTGAATTCAAGAAGGGGCTTACGGTGCACAGCAGTGTGAGCGAAGAGGTGCTGACAAACTCTGACAACTCGCGCACAGAATGGTATCATAATCTGACTAAAGAATTTTACATTAACAAAGATTCTGAAGAATAATATTTACCTGTATTCAGTCTTTCAGACAAGTCTTTTTTTGCTTTCTTATTGAAAGACCACGGCAGGCTATATGACTGAAAAAGAAAGCACAAAGGTACAAAAAGCTGATTACGTTCATAAAAACAGACCTTTCTACATAGGCTTTACAGAACCTGCTTTAACTGGAGGAAATTCAGAACAACACAGATAAGGACTGGCTGCATGAATCAAATCGCTCAGATGGAGCAGACTTACAGTCCTCACGCTATCCTCTTACCACGAGAAGATATAGCAGACAAACATAACTGACAATCCATCACCCATTACCCATTTTTACATAACTTTGTCAAGAAAATTCACCCCATGAATTTCTATAGATGCTTAATTGCGTTCCAACTAAGCACTAATTGAAGTCCAATAGATGCTTAATTGAAGTCCAACTAAGGCTTAATTGAACCCCAATTCGGCATCTGTTACTTCCACGACATCATAACTGCCTAACAATCCGACTGTTACATACACACAAACAAATCTATTTCCGTCTTGGTTTACAAGCAATGTAAAAGAGAATTTATGTAAATAATTTTCAGACTTATCGGAATGCAGAAGACTCGTCTCCTAAACCGACAGAAAAGGCAAAAGGATGCATCAGAACAACAGCCTTACAGTTCACGTTTTCCACTCCCATCCATCATTCATGCTGAAAAACAAGTTGCCTTGAATCTATACCAGCAAATGCAAAGCACCCCAGATTATCATTGCCTCTCACAGCTTTATCTCCATCTTTTTCCTAATCAGCTAATTAAAGCACCCCTATTCTTTCAGTCTTTCGGTTTTATTTTGTAACTTTGCAGGCTAATATAAGTACAAAAGAACTTTATGAAACAAAATAGCTCTATACAGATGATTACAGATTACGAGGGGGACCTGCCCAACTTGGACATACAAGTTGATGGTGAGATTCCCATTTTCGTAACCCGTAACCTCGTTATGTTCCCGGGGATCCTCTCTCCTATCCTCGTTGGCAGGAAGCCTACCTTGGCACTCGTCAAGTATCTGGAGGAGAACCCGAATGCAATCATTGCAATTGTCAGCCAGAAGGATAGCAACATCAACGACCCGCAGGTAGACGACATCTACATGACAGGTGTCTATGCACGTTTTGTCCGTGCCTTTGACATGCCCGGCAACTATGAGGGAAGCAACCGCACGGTTATACTACAAGGACTCGGCAAATGCCAGATAAAGGAAATCACAGCTATAGAACCTTTCATGAAGGGACTCACCGTCTCTTTGCCCGAAGAGGCTGAACCGAAGAAAGACAAGGAGTTCTCTACGGCTGTCGAGGACATGAAAATGGTGGCAAAGGAGTATATCCACGGCAGTGATGATATTCCTGATGACACACAGTTTGCCCTCGACAACATCAACAACCCAGTCGTTGCCGTGAACTATGTATGTTCATCCATGCCTTTCTCTGTCACTGACAAGATTCAGCTGTTAGAGGAAAACTCCATCAAGGACCGGCTGTTCACATTGATGAAGGTGCTGAATCGTGAAATCCAGTTCCAGCATCTCCGCCAGGATATACGTTCTAAGACACGTGAGGACCTTGATGAACAACAGCGCGAATACTTCCTGCACCAGCAAATCAAGAATATCAAGGAAGAGCTGGGTGACGGAGATTCAGCCCCTGATAAGAAAGAATTGCTTGAAAAGGCAAAGAACAAAAAGTGGTCAGAGGATGTTGCCAAGACATTCCAAAAGGAATTAGACAAACTTGAAACACTGAATCCGCAGAGCCCTGATTATAGCGTACAGGTGAATTACCTGCAGACGATGGTCAGCCTGCCTTGGAATGAATATACCAAGGACGACCTTGACTTGAAACGTGCGAAACGTATTCTTGACAAGGACCACTATGGTATGGAAAAGGTGAAGGAGCGTATCCTTGAGTATATTGCAGTCCTTCAGTTACGTGGCAGCCTGAAGTCGCCAATCCTCTGTCTCTATGGTCCTCCGGGTGTGGGTAAGACCAGTCTGGGCAAGAGTATTGCTGAAGCAATGAAGCGGAAGTATGTTCGTGTCTCACTGGGCGGTCTGCATGATGAGTCGGAAATCAGAGGACATCGTAAGACTTACATTGGTGCTATGCCCGGTCGCATCATCAAGAACATTCAGAAGGCAGGCTCATCAAACCCTGTATTCATCCTTGACGAAATTGATAAGGTTACCCAGAACACCATTAACGGTGATCCCTCATCAGCCTTGTTAGAGGTTCTTGACCCGGAGCAGAACAATGCTTTCCATGACAACTACCTTGACATGGACTACGACCTGTCAAAGGTATTGTTCATCGCAACGGCAAATGACCTTAACACCATTCCACGTCCATTGCTCGACCGTATGGAACTCATTGAGGTTTCGGGTTATATCACGGAGGAAAAGATTGAAATTGCCAAGCGTCACCTGGTACCCAAAGAACTTGAAAGCACTGGTTTGGACCAGCTGGAAGAGAGTCCAAAATTTGCCAAGGCTACACTGGAGAAGATTATCGAAAGCTATTCCCGTGAGAGTGGTGTGCGCCAGCTTGAGAAACAAATCAACAAGGCTATGCGCAAGTTGGCTTTCAGACAGGCTATGGACAAGCAGCTTCCTTACACAAAGGTCACTCCGGACAAACTGGAAGACCTGTTGGGCAAGCCACCATTCACACGTGATATCTACCAAGGAAACAAGTATGCCGGTGTCGTAACTGGTCTTGCATGGACCAGCTTTGGCGGTGAGATTCTCTTTATTGAGACATCACTTTCAAAAGGAAAGACAGGAAAACTGACACTGACTGGTAACCTCGGCGATGTCATGAAGGAGTCGGCTGTCATTGCATTGGAATATGTCAAGGCGCATATCAATGCCCTTGATGTAGACTATCGCATATTTGACCAGTGGAACATCCATATTCACGTACCCGAAGGGGCTACTCCCAAGGACGGTCCTTCAGCAGGCATCACGATTGCAACAAGTATTGCTTCTGCACTCACACAGCGCAAGGTACGCAAGAACACTGCTATGACAGGCGAGATAACCCTGCGTGGCAAGGTTCTTCCTGTCGGTGGTATCAAGGAGAAGATACTTGCTGCCAAGCGTGCAGGTATTACTGACATTGTCATGTGTTCTGAGAACAAGAAAGACATTGAAGAAATTCCAGAGGTCTACCGCAAGGGACTTGACTTCCATTTTGTTGAGAACATCCAACAGGTATGGGACTTTGCATTGACCGATGAAAAGGTGGATCACCCAGTAGACTTCACTATTGCAGAAGATAAAAAAGAGGAAACGAAGTAATGACATTTGAACTTCAGCATACAGATAACGCCAGTGATGCCCGTACAGGTATCATCACTACTGACCATGGACAGATAAAGACACCTATCTTTATGCCTGTCGGCACAGTCGGTTCAGTAAAGGGTGTACACTTTGAAGAGTTGCGCAAGCAGGTTAAGGCACAGATTATCCTTGGTAACACTTACCATCTTTATCTGCGTCCGGGATTGGAAGTACTCAAAGCAGCTGGTGGTCTGCATGGCTTCAATGGATGGGAACGCCCAATCCTGACAGACTCAGGAGGCTTCCAGGTCTTTTCTTTGACGGGTATCCGCAAGTTGTCGGAAGAGGGTTGTGAGTTCAGAAGTCACATAGATGGCTCCAAGCACATCTTCACTCCCGAGAATGTCATGGATACAGAACGCATCATCGGTGCCGACATCATGATGGCACTTGACGAATGTCCTCCTGGCAAGAGCGACTACGAATATGCCAAGAAGAGCCTGAGAATGACACAGCGTTGGCTGGATCGTTGTATCAAACGGTTCAACGAGACGGAACCTCTCTATGGCTACAACCAGAGTCTTTTCCCTATTGTACAGGGCTGCACCTACAAAGATCTGCGCCGTGAAGCTGCAAAGTTTGTGGCTGACAAGGGGGCTGACGGCAATGCTATCGGCGGCTTGGCCGTTGGCGAACCGACGGAAATCATGTATGAGATGATTGAGGTGGTCAATGAGATCCTTCCTAAGGACAAGCCCCGTTATCTGATGGGGGTCGGTACTCCGCAGAACATTCTTGAAGCCATTGAACGTGGTGTGGATATGTTCGACTGCGTTATGCCTACCCGTAACGGTCGCAATGCAATGCTCTTCACCTACAATGGTACGATGAACATGAAGAACAAGAAGTGGGAAAATGACTTCTCACCAATTGACCCTGACGGATGTGACGTAGATCTCATCACAAGCAAAGCCTACCTCCATCATCTCTTCAAGGCTGGAGAACTGCTTGCGATGCAGATTGCCAGCATTCATAACCTTGCGTTCTATCTCCGCCTCGTGACAGATGCACGTGCCCATATTGAGCAAGGCGACTTCGTACAGTGGAAAGCCTCTGTCATAGAGCAACTGGGAAGAAGAATTTAAGAAGAAACCAAATGAGTAAGGTCAAAAAGACTGTTGACAAAGTAAAAGGATTGAATAAGTGCGTCGGGCAATGTGCTGCAGAGCACTTACCCATCTTGAAGAAAGTCGGACATCAGCTTCAGATGTTCGCCCCTTCTCGCTATATAGGCATCCTGGATAGATATATCATCAAGAAGTTCACAGGAACTTACATCTATTCTATCTTGCTGATTATCTCTATTGCTATTGTGTTCGACTTCAATGAGAACCTCTCAAAGTTCACACAATATCATGCTCCGTGGCGAGCAATCATCTTTGATTACTATGCCAACTTCATCCCTTACTACTCCAATCTCTTCTCACCGCTGTTCGTATTCATTGCCGTCATCTTCTTTACTTCCAAACTGGCAGGAAACTCCGAGATAATATCAATGATGGCAGCAGGCGTCTCCATCAAACGACTGATGCGTCCATACATGATATCATGTGTTCTCATTGCAGGACTTACATTCTATCTCAACAGCTTCGTGATACCCCATGGCACTGTCATTCGCCAGAACTTTGAGTCACTCTACCGTAACTCAAAGAAGAACACATCGGCTGAGAACGTACAGCTACAGGTAGCTAAGAACACGATAGCCTACATCCAGCATTACGACAATCAGTATAAGAGAGGCTACGGATTCTCACTCGTAAAGTTCAAGGACAAGAAGATTGTCAGCCACATGACGGCTATGGAGATTCAGTATGACACAGTTGCAGACACAAAGTATCACTGGAAAGTCAGCAACTGGAAGATACGTACGCTCAAGGGATTAAAGGAACACATCGAGAGTGGAGCCTCAAAGGACACCGTCCTGCTAATGGAACCGACCGACCTTGTCTATTCCAAGGGACAGCAGGAGACCTTCACTTCACCAGAGCTGTTGGATTATATCTCCAAGCAGACAAGCCGTGGATCAGGCAATGTGGTACAGTATGAGGTTGAGTTTCACAAGCGAATAGCTATGTCATTTTCATCATTCATCCTCACCATCATCGGTCTTTCACTTTCTTCCCGCAAACGAAAAGGAGGAATGGGACTGTATCTTGGAATCGGTCTGGCACTAAGTTTCGGCTATATCATGCTCCAGACCGTATCAGCAACCTTTGCTGTTCAGGCTGACACACCACCCATACTGGCAGCATGGATTCCAAACATCATCTTTGCAGTTATCGCCTACTTCTGCTATCGGCATGCGCCAAGCTAATAAGGCGGACAGAACAAAAAATTAAGAACTACCCTTTGTGACGAAGGGAAAAACAGTAAAATATGTATTTTGAAGATTTAGATTTAAACGATAACGTACTCGACGCACTCTATGACATGCGTTTTGATGAATGCACTCCTGTTCAGGAGAAGTGCATTCCTGAAATATTAAAAGGACACGATGTACTGGGAGTTGCCCAGACAGGAACGGGAAAGACAGCGGCTTATCTCCTTCCTGTTCTGTCAAAACTGGCTGATGGTGGCTATCCTGAGTCAGCTATCAACTGTGTAATCATGTCGCCTACCCGCGAATTGGCGCAGCAGATTGACCAGGCTATGCAGGGCTTTGCCTACTATCTTGATGGCGTTTCATGTGTTGCTGTCTATGGTGGCAATGACGGCAACCGATATGACCAGGAGCTGAAGAGCCTGTCACTCGGAGCCGATGTCGTCATCGCTACGCCGGGACGCTTCATCTCTCATATCTCTCTCGGAAACGTAGACTTGTCCAAGGTGAGCTTCTTCATTCTTGACGAGGCTGACCGCATGCTTGACATGGGATTCTCTGATGACATTATGACCATTGCAAAGAAGTTGCCTGCATCATGTCAGACCATCATGTTCTCTGCAACCATGCCGACGAAAATCGAGGAACTTGCCAAGACATTGCTGAAGAACCCTGTTGAAATCAAACTGGCTGTCAGCAAGCCTGCTGAGAAGATTCAGCAGACTGCTTACGTATGCTATGAGACGCAGAAGATGGGTATCATCAAGGACATCTTCAAGGCTGGTGACCTGAAACGTGTCATCATCTTCTCTGGCTCAAAGCAGAAGGTGAAGCAGATTGCAGCATCACTTAACCGCAAGCACATCAACTGTGGCGAAATGCACTCCGACCTCGACCAGGAGCAGCGTAATGACGTTATGTTCAAGTTCAAGAGCGGTCAGATAGACGTACTGGTTGCAACCGACATCGTATCACGTGGTATTGACATTGATGACATCGCAATGGTCATCAATTATGACGTACCACATGATGCAGAGGATTATGTTCACCGCATTGGTCGTACAGCTCGTGCTGACCGTGACGGAAAGGCTATCACATTCGTGAATGACGAAGATATATACTATTTCCAGCAGATTGAGTCATTCTTAGAGAAAGAAGTTGAGAAGGCATCCCTTCCCGCAGAGCTGGGTGAAGGTCCTGAATACAAGAACAACGGACGACCAAAGAAGGGCAACAATGCCAAGACCCGTCGCAGAAAAGCCAGAGACCATCAGAGCCATAAGGACAAGAAGCAGGGTAATAACAAGCAGCGCAACAGACGCCCTACCCCACAAACACAAGGCAGTCCGGATGAGAACAACGCCAAGCCACAGGAGCGTAAGACTGGCAACAGACAGAACAATAGCGCGCAGAAGCAGCAAGAGAATGATCCTGCTGCAACAGATGACAAGATAGTAAACAAGAAGAATAACCGTCAGGGAAAGGGCAGACAGCAGGAACGAAAGCCAAAAGCTGAAAACGAGAAGCGCAGCGACAGAAAGCCCGGCAATAACAAGGATGCTGCCGGGAATACTGCTAACCAGCAGACCAAGAAGCCGAACAACAAGCGCAAGAAGCGTAATAACCGACAGCGCACACCTGAAGATAAGGCTTCAAGAAGGAGTACCAAGTATGATATACGTGAGGAGTTGCCATCAACATCCAAGAATGAATCAGGCTTGAAGGCACTCATCAAAAAGCCTTTGAAGTGGCTTCGCGGACTCGGTAAGAAGTAAAACACAGAATTATCATTCTAAGAGCAAGCATAATGCCCGTAACCAGACAACAATGGCTACGGGCATTTGTTTTACCGTCCAACTTATGATAGTTCTTTTATGATAGTTCCAACTACACTGACGTTATATCTTATTAATATCAATATAACCGTGCATAACCGCATAGATGGTCAATGCAGACACACTCTTCATGCCGAGTTTATCCATAATATTCTTGCGGTGCGTGATAACAGTAGTCAGACTGATATTCAGCTTCTCAGCAATCTCCTTATTAATCAGTCCCTGAACTATCAGCGACAACACTTCTATCTCACGGTTGCTCAGAATCTTGTTCTTCAACACTTGGGGCAATTCCGGAAGGTTCTTGCCACCAGAGTGTCCGTACTGTTCTATCTTCAAAATAGCCTTGACAAGTTCGTCCTCGGGAACATTGATGCAGAAACTATGGAAGCCTGAAAGTTGTGCATTAGGGTCTTTTGTAATTGTCAGAACGATTGTCTTATGAATACATTGCGAGAAGAACTGCCTGTTCTCCAAGACAATCACCTGTGCCACAAAGTAATGATAGAACGTATCAGGCTGGGCATTCTCAAACTCCTGGAAGTTAGAGAATGTCTCCACTGTCATGATAGGTATGACATTCTGCAATATCTGTTTCAGTCCTAACACGGCAAGCGTATTAGGATCAACTATAGCCATCTTGGGGCGTCCCATCTTCATCTTTGTCGTATGCTCCATACGCTTGACAACGGTATAATTTGATCTTGTTTTCCTAAAGTAGCTGAGATTACATCCCTACTCTATCACAATCCCTGTTACAACTTTACACTGCTTATATCCACCAGATTGTTGACAATGGCATAGATGGTCAGTCCTGCCGGTGAATGTATCTGCAGTTTACGGGCAATGTTACGGCGGTGCGTTATCACCGTATTGGTAGAGATACACAAATGGTCAGCTATCTCCTTGTTTGTCATTCCCTGTGCAACAGAAACGATGACATCCTTCTCACGGTCACTCAGTACCTCATTCGACTCTGAGTTCTGCGTAATCATGTTTGATATCTTTACGCTTACATCGTTCTGCTTGCTCTTCTGCTCCAACCGTCTGATGACCGGGATGAATATTTCCTCTTCTACCTGGGCATGCTGCTCAAGCCAGGCTTCACAATTATATATATCATATAAGGTGGCAGTAAGGCGGTTGTTATGATGAGAGTCAGAGGGAAGATACTTGATAATGATACTTTTCAGTTCACGCAGCTTCACATCCGTCTGGCTGTGGTGCTTGGAGTAAGTCTCAACATCATACGTATCATTAGCTTCACCTTTCAACAAAGATTCAACGTATGGGAACACGTTTTTCTCCTCATACTGCATGTGATTGCGGATAGAATGGGCATACTCGTCATAAAGGCGAAGTATCAAACGGGCAAGATTATCACTCTCATCCAAGGCTGCAGTCAACTCTCTGCGGATGAATGGAAGCTCATAGTCAAGATAATAAGAATGGCTTGCCTTGAGGTATTGCATAAGAGTTGGAATAGACAGTCTGTCTACATCATCAAAGCCTTTATATCCGTTTATCGTAAAATTAACAACAGCCAGGAATGTGTAAGTATCTACATTCTGATCATCACAAACCTCTCTTACGGTCTTGTCGCCAAAACCTAAGCTGATGCCGAAGCTGCCTAAGCTCTGTAACAGGTCATAATTATCTCTGATAAGATAAATCATCTTATCATCGGGCTCATACATTTTCTGATTCTTCATCTGTCCTTCTGTAATGATATTGCATGCAAAATAACAAAAAAAAAGTCAATCACACAATAGTAGTTGTCAAGTATTTGCGTCTTTATCATCATTTATTAGTATAAAAAAGCCTCATAAAAGCATACATTTACAATTAATGAACGCTCAGCACCTGTCAATAAAGCCAAGGATAACATCACTGTCTTTAACCAAGAGAGCAAAGCCGGGGAAAGGAATCGGCTATTGAAACACTGCCGCACCATCCGTGCGGGGCTACAGAACAAACCGTGCGGGGCTGCAACACCAATGGTGTTGCAGCCCCGCACATATTCATCATGACACGTTCTAATCTACTACAAAGCTGTGCAAATCAACAAACTTACCACGCTTACGGCGCTCTTCTATCAAACGTGTCAGCTTGGCTTTACGATGTGGTGCAATCCATTTGCGGGCAAAGATGTTCGGAATAGCTACACCCAAGGCAATGCAAATCAGAACTAATGAGCCGTTAATTGCATTGAACATTGCATGCGTAACTTCTCCAACAACACCCTGCATTCCAATAAATCCATAGAGTGCACGATACATCAGTACTCCAGGAATGATAGGGATGACCGCAGGAATAGTAATACACTGGTGAGGAGTATGGAAGAAGTGTACAGCCTTAATGTTAATAATTGAAATCAGAGCTGAACCGCAAAGTGAACCGACAACCAATCCCAAACCTAAGCCAATAGTGTCTGCTGAGGGTTCAAGATTAATAAAGTTGCGTGAACAAACACAGATGATGCCACCTATTGCTATCCAAGGCATCAGACGGTAAGGGATATTGTAAATCGTGGCAAAGCCCATCGCAGAGATTGCAGCTGCAATGGCATACACATAGAACGGATGGTGAGGTATCAGTGAAAGCTCTTTTACAAAGTTGTCAATACTGCCACATTTAATTGCCAGCATAATACCGAATGACATTGCAATGACTATAAGAAGCGTATTCGTCACACGAACCAATCCTGTGTTTATATGATTGTCTAACAGGTCATTAACAGCATTTATTAAAGGGACTCCCGGAACAACATAAAGTGCACAAGCCAAGAGAGGATGATAAGGTGTTTCGCTATGTAAGATGGGGCGAAGGAACTCAGGGAGTACTGCCTGTACCGACGGTGCAGAAAGATAAGATGACAACCACGCCAGAATTGTACTCACAAATGCTGCCACAGCAAAGTTGGCATAGAGATTGGAACCGGAATGGTTCAAGAACATACGCAGGCGATTGCCCAAGATTGCTGCAATGGAAGCGTAGAAGAATGCTGTCCAGTCGCAACCGAACTGAATACAGAAACCACCGCAGGCAAGACCAGCACCGACAGCAATCATCCAGTCCTTGTAATAATGCTTGCCATGAGCAATCTTCTCCAGTTCCTCTTCATACTTGTCCAAAGAGTAGTCCGCCTTGAGAGCACGCCATGAGAGTTTTGAAACTTCCTGAATAGCAAGCATGTTAATCACGTGCTTGTCACAGCGTTGCATCTTCGAAAAGCTATGAAATTCGTCACTCACATTTACCTGCAACATATAATAATCAATGTTGATGTGCAGGTTTTCCTTAGGAAGTCCCAGATAAGCTGCTGTGCGCTCCATATTACGTTTCACACGACTCGTATCTGCAGAGCTTTCCATAAGAATCTGTCCTGTGCGAAGGAGCAGATCAAGTTTTCTACGAAGGGTTCTCTTGGAACTTTCCATCTGGTTTTCGACCATAACAAAACAATCTTTTATCTTAAAAACATGTGCAAAGGTACGATTAATTATCCATACAGGGAAATTACTCTGCTAAAAATCAAAACTTTAGCTTGAACTTAACGCAGGTCAATATAAATGAAACAAATAAGAATTGTATGAAAAACGCTGAAACAAACACAGTTCTATCCATTTGAAAAGTATTATTCCTTAATTCTACAACCCTTTTCTTCGTAAGAAGATTTAACTTGTTCGGATAACACTTTCGTGTCCATGTGTGTCTGGATGCATCCCTAAGGCGTATCGTCCTTTTGTATGTGCCATCTACCTGAACAAATGGAGAACATAGGAACCAATAAGAAGTACAGTGATTCTTGTAATACTTCTAAACAATATACTTTATTCGTATATTTGTTTAGGACATTCTGATAGAGCAGATTGCAGAAAGCGACAAAGCTATTAGAGGTGAAACATAAAGAAATATCATCATGTAGATAAATCTTTCATTCGTCAAAACTATTCAATGTTCTTTAACTACCATGGAGAAAACAAAAAGAATATTACGGTAGACACCCGCAACCAGTTTTATACCTTAATATCTTGCCAACAGTTTTACGGATATTCTCCTTTGCAGTGCCAGGTTTTAATGCTTCTGTAAGTGGCATGCCTGGCGGTGTAATACATTGAACTTGTGCAAAACCAGCTTTGAGTAAAGATGCAGTGCCTGTCACCTTCCCTGCTATGAGCACGACAGGAATTTCCTTACGAAGACCATACTCCAAAACCTTGGCGGGTATCTTTCCCATTAACGTCTGAACATCAGCACTCCCCTCTCCCGTTATAATCAAGTCGGCATTTTCGATGAGTGAATCAAAGTTGACAGTTTCTAAAAGCACATCTGCACCTGACCTCACCTTCGCATTCATAAACTGAAGAAAGGCATAACCCAGTCCACCTGCTGCTCCGGCACCACTGTCCTGCGAATGGTCAAAGCCCAGTTGGGATGCAGCCATACGTGCAAAAGTGCGTGCCCGACGGTCCAAACAGGTTATAACCTCTGACGTTGCTCCCTTTTGAGGACCGAAAACAGCAGCTGCACCACGCTTACCAAAGAGCGGATTGTCAACATCAGACGCCAATGTTATATCCAATTCATGCAAAAACTGGTTACGCCAGTTCTCACCTAACACATCCCTCAATGCTGCCAGCATTCCAAGTCCACAATCGCTTGTCGCTGAACCTCCGAGTCCAATTACAAATCGCCTGTAACCTCGCCGGAGAGCATCAGCAAAGAGTTCACCCACTCCATAAGTGGTTGCACGTAAAGAATTAAGCCCCTGCGGATTAAGAAGACTGATGCCACAAGACAAAGCCGTCTCCAAGATAACGGTATTGTCTGCACACACAGCATAGGCTGCACGGATGGGACGCATAAGTGCATCATGGCTGTCAATTGTGACCTCCTGACAGGGTAACAGCTGTGAGAAGACGCTCATCATCCCGTCCCCTCCATCTGTAACCGGCACTTTTATTATCTCTGCTTCCGACCATCTTTCTCCGACACCTGTCTCCGCAGCATCTTCAGCTTCAACTGAAGTGAGACAGCCCTTAAAACTATCAATGGCTAAAACAATATGCTTCATATTGGGAGCAAAGTTATTAAGAATTCTTGATTTATTTGGAATTTACATCTATTATGTATATCTTTGCATGATAAACAGTAATTAGATACCTTTTATGAAACAATTTTTCAAATTCGTTTTTGCTTCTTTCGTGGGAATGTTTCTGTTCAGCATTGTCACAGGAATCTTCGCACTCATTACCATAGCAGGTATGTTTGCATCGCAGGATTCAACAACAACACCTGAGGAGAATTCCGTACTTGTACTGAATCTTTCAGGACAGTTGGAAGAGCGAAGTGAGAACAATTTCATCAGCCAGCTGCAAGGTAGCGCAACACGCAGCATCGGTCTTGACAATCTGCTTGAGGGTATCAGAAAAGCCAAGGAAAACGACAATATCAAGGGAATATACATCGAGGCAGGTGCGTTTGCTGCTGACTCATACGCTTCAATGCAGGCTGTGCGCAATGCCCTGCTTGATTTTAAGAAGAGTAAAAAGTGGATTATTGCATACGCTGACACCTATACACAGGGAACATACTACATGTCATCTGTTGCAGACAAAGTGTATCTGAATCCGCAAGGACAGATTGACTGGCATGGATTGGCTTCCCAGCCTGTCTTCATCAAGGATTTCTTGGCAAAGTTCGGAGTAAAGATGCAGGTTGTAAAAGTAGGTGCTTACAAGAGTGCCACTGAGATGTTCACAGGTGACAAGATGAGTGATGCCAATCGTGAACAGACTTCTGCCTATCTGAATGGTATCTGGGGAAATATAACAAAGGAAGTTGGCGCAAGCAGACATTTGTCAGTTGAACAACTGAATGCCTATGCTGACAGTATGGTAACCTTTGCCGCACCTGAAGATTACGTCAAACTGAAACTTGTCGATGGCTTGGCTTATACGGATCAGATAAAAAACATGGTGAAGAAACAGTTAGGCATTGCAGGGGATAAAGAAATCAATCAGGTCACAGTTGCCGACATGATGAATGTTGAAGACAAAAGTCAGGGTGATGAAAGTAATCAGATTGCAGTTTACTATGCGTATGGTGACATCGTTGATGGTGTTGTAGGCGGTATCTTTGCACAAAACCACACTATAGATGCACAGGTTGTCTGCAAGGATCTGGAGAAATTGGCAAAGGACAAAGATGTAAAGGCTGTCGTGGTCCGCATCAACTCCGGCGGTGGCTCTGCTTACGCATCCGAACAGATCTGGCATCAGATTATGGCACTGAAGAAGCTGAAGCCCGTCGTTGTAAGCATGGGCGGAATGGCTGCATCAGGTGGTTATTATATGTCAGCTCCGGCAAACTGGATAGTAGCAGAACCTACGACGATTACTGGTTCAATAGGCATCTTTGGTATGTTCCCCGACGTCAGCGGCCTGCTTACAGAGAAGCTGGGATTGAAATTTGATGAAGTAAAGACCAATAAATATGCAGACTTCAGTACACGGGCACGCCCATTTACAGAAGATGAGATGACATACCTTAGCCAGTACGTCAACCGTGGTTATAAGCTCTTCCGCCATCGTGTGGCAGAAGGACGTAAGATGACCGATGAGCAGGTTGAAAAAATAGCACAAGGACATGTATTTACAGGACAGGATGCACAGAAGATAGGGCTGGTCGACCAGCTTGGCGGACTGGATATTGCGGTGAAAAAAGCTGCAAAGCTGGCAAAGCTGGCTAACCATATGACCCGTGCCTATCCCAAAGAGCCAGACTTCTTTGAGCAGTTGTTGGACCAGTCAAAGTCAGATAACTACCTCAGTGAGCAGTTGCGTGCGAACTTAGGCGATTATTATGGACCGTTCTCATTGTTGAAGACACTCAATCATCAGAGTGCTATTCAGGCAAGACTGCCTTATTATCCAAACATCCATTAAGTATATATGGAAGGTGACCATATCAAAATAAACAAATGGCTGTTGCCTTTCAGCTGGCTCTATGGGCTGGTAGTGGGGCTTCGCAACGAACTGTTTGAGCTGAACATTCTCAAGACCCGACGGTTTGACATTCCTGTCATATCCGTCGGAAACATCACCGTGGGAGGTTCCGGGAAGACCCCTCATGTAGAGTATCTTGTCCGACTACTGAAGGACAAGATGAAGGTGGCTGTTCTCTCACGTGGCTATAAGCGTAAGAGTCATGGATATGTGCTGGCGAATGAAGACACGCCAATGCGTGAGATTGGCGATGAGCCATATCAGATGAAGACCAAATTCCCTGATATTCGTGTAGCAGTAGATAAGAAACGATGTGAGGGAATAGACCGGCTGACATCTGATGAAGAGACGAAAGATACTGATGTTATCCTCTTGGATGACGCCTTCCAGCACCGCTATGTACAGCCAGGAATCAATATACTATTGGTAGACTATCACCGGCTTATCATCTACGACAAGCTCCTTCCGGCAGGAAGACTGCGTGAACCGCTTTCGGGAAAGCATCGTGCTGACATTGTGATTATCACGAAGTGTCCTAAAAGTCTCAATCCTATAGACTACCGTGTGCTTAGTAAGGCTATGGAACTATATCCCTTCCAGCAACTTTATTTCACGACATTGGAATATTGCGACCTTGAACCTATCTTCAATAAAGGCAAGAATATACCGCTGACTGAAATACGAGGAAAGAATATCCTGTTGCTTGCAGGTATTGCATCACCCAAACAGCTGGAGCTTGACCTCAATTCCTTCACGGGCAACAACGCCTTAACAATCCTCTCTTTCCCTGACCATCATGCTTTCACAGCAAAGGATATCAACCGTATTAACGAGACCTTTGCAAATATGGATGAGCCAAAGTTGATTGTTACAACGGAAAAGGATCAGGCACGTCTCATTGACGTTGAAAGACTATCAGACGAAGTAAAAGAAAACATTTATGCGCTTCCTATCAAAGTAAGATTCATGCTTGATAAGGAGGAGACATTCAATCAAAAAATAATATCCTATGTACGAAAAAATTCAAGAAACAGCATCTTGGCTAAAAGAGAGGATGACCACAAGTCCAAAGACAGCCATCATTCTGGGCACAGGCCTCGGACAATTAGCTTCAGAGATAACTGACAGTTATGCATTCTCTTATCAGGACATACCTAATTTTCCTGTATCAACAGTAGAGGGACACGCTGGCAGACTTATCTTTGGAAGACTTGGAGACAAGGACATCATGGCGATGGAAGGACGCTTCCATTTCTATGAAGGATATGGCATGAAGGACGTTACCTTCCCTATCCGTGTGATGTATGAATTAGGTATCGAGACTCTCTTTGTCTCTAATGCTTCTGGCGGTATGAACCCAGAGTTCAAGATCGGCGACTTGATGATTATTACCGATCATATCAATATGTTCCCGGAGCATCCGCTGCGTGGTCGTAACTTCCCGATTGGTCCCCGATTCCCGGATATGCACGAGGCATACGACCATGAATTGGTAGAGCTGGCAGACTCTATTGCGAAGGAAAAGAACATCCGGGTTATGCATGGAGTCTACATGGGTGTACAGGGACCAACCTTTGAAACGCCTGCTGAATATCGTATGTATCACAAGATGGGAGCCGATGCCGTTGGTATGAGTACTGTGCCAGAGGTTATCGTAGCCCGCCATAGCGGGATCAAGGTGTTCGGCATCAGTGTTATCACTGACCTCGGCGGCTTTGACGTACCTGTCAAAGTGAGCCATGAGGAAGTGCAAGAAGCAGCCAATGCAGCACAACCACGTATGACCGAAATCATGCGTGAGATGATCAAGCGTTCATAAAACATACATAAACAACATTCAACTAAGGCGTTCTTTATTCTATAAGTTTATAGATAAAGGACGTCTTAGACATTATATCACTAAGCTATCAATAAAGTAAATGGAAATAAAGGAACTCGGTGAATTCGGACTTATCAACCGTCTGACAAAAGATATCCACCCCGTCAACAACTCAACCATCATGGGCGTGGGTGACGATGCAGCCGTTCTTCACTATACAGACAAGGAAACACTCGTATCTTCACAGATGTTCATGGAAGGGGTGCAGTTTGACCTGACCTACATAGACATGGAACATCTTGCCTACAAGGTGGCTATGATTACGATGAGTAATATCTTTGCTATGAACGGGCAGCCACGCCAGCTCATCGTGTCATTAGGTCTGGGCAAGCGTTTCAAGGTGGAAGATGTTGACCAGTTCTATGCCGGACTGAACAAAGCCTGCACCAAATGGAATGTAGACATCGTGGGTGGTGATACGACATCTTCATATACCGGACTCGCTATCAACCTCACGTGTATTGGTGAAGCTGCAAAGGAAGATATTGTATATCGCAATGGTGCGAATGAAACTGATCTTATCTGTGTGACAGGTGACCTGGGAGCAGCTTATATGGGATTGCAGATTCTTGAACGTGAGAAGAGTGTTTACTATCAGCAGGTGGAAGAGTATAATAATAAGGTAAAGGAAGCACAGCGCAATAAGGACGAGAAACGACTTGAAGCATTGCGTATGGAACGTGCAGCCATTGAAGGATTCCAACCAGATTTCGCAGGTAAGGAATACCTCATTGACCGACAACTGAAACCAGAAGCGCGTGGGGAATTTCTCAACCAGCTTCGTGAAGCAGGTATCCGGCCAACTTCCATGATAGATATATCTGATGGCCTGGCAAGTGAACTGAAACATATCTGCGAGAAAAGCCACTGCGGCTGCAGGATATATGAAAAGAATATCCCTATCGATTACCAGACTGCTGCTACATGCGAGGAGTTCAATATGAATCTGACAACAGCAGCCTTGAACGGTGGAGAGGATTATGAACTACTCTTTACAGTCCCTATCGGCGATCATGAGAAAATAGATAAAATTGAGAATATCAAACAAATAGGTTACATTACAAAAGAAAATTTAGGTACATTCCTTATTACCCGAGATGGTAATGAGTTTGAATTAAAAGCTCAAGGATGGGTTGTAAATAAAAATTAAGATATTTGTTAAAGCATACAAACTGCAAGAAAAATATTTAGAAAAGTTTGGAGGAATCAAACAAAAGCACTACCTTTGCATCGCAATTCAGAAATAGTGCTAATGCTTACTAATAAAGATTGCAAAATAATGGTGCCATAGCTCAGTTGGTAGAGCAAAGGACTGAAAATCCTTGTGTCCCCGGTTCGATTCCTGGTGGTACCACTCCTCCTTTCATCAGGGCGGTTCTCGTAAGAGGCCGCTCTTTTTTTATGCATCTATATTTTATATGCAAAGTGCATCAGGGATTCAACGTGACTGTAGATTCAACAGCATTCCTGCGTTTAGCCATTCAATAGTTCGGGACAGTAGGTATTTAGTTTCTTCTCTGATATATAATTGATTCAATCCCAACAACATACTGCAAGGTGGTTTTTAATACTCAACACCATTGGTACTTGCCATCAACACATCGGTAGAAAACGGGAAAGGTTTATCGAACACTAATGCTTTAGAGTAGGATTCTACGTCGGGTGGTTTGTAACTCGTTGCAAAATTGACTCATGCAAGCGTCCTCTGATGCACTCCAATTTATCAGCTAAACCTATCTCAATAGCGAAAACACTTCCGGTATCCCTGTCATTTCCCACTACCCAAGACATGAAAACACAAGAAAACATGATATTGCAAGTTCGTTTATTTCCGTTTAATTTAGTACTTTTGCAACAGAATTAAAAACAAAATTATGAAACTATCTACAATTGCACTCACCATCATGTTAGGACTCAGTTCTTCCACTATGGCACAACCGAAAGACATCACGATAAGACTTGTAGAAACCTCTGACGTTCATGGGTCTTTCTTCCCATACAACTTTATCACCCGAAAAGCTAAAAGTGGTTCTATGGCAAGGGTCTACACACTGATTGAAGAACTTCGCAAGAAGAACGGAAAGGAAAATATCTATCTGCTGGACAATGGAGACATATTGCAAGGACAACCCATTTCCTACTATTATAATTACGTAGCACATGAAAAGACAAACATCGCCGCAAGTGTTCTTAACTATATGGGATATGATGCCGCAACGGTCGGAAATCATGACATCGAGACGGGACATGAGGTATATGACAAATGGTTCAAAGAACTGAATTTCCCTATTCTTGGAGCAAATGTAATCGACACAAAGACCAACAAGCCTTATATCCTGCCTTATTATACAATCAGAAAAGGAAACGGCATAAAGGTCTGCGTAATCGGCATGCTCACCCCTGCTATACCTAACTGGCTGAAAGAAAGTATCTGGAGTGGTCTGCGTTTTGAGGAAATGGTGTCTTGTGCAAGAAGAACAATGACTGAAGTAAAGGCAAAGGAGAAGCCTGATGTCATTGTCGGACTGTTCCATTCTGGCTGGGATGGCGGTATCAAGACAGCAACCTACGATGAAGATGCCTCAAAGAAAGTAGCACAGGAAGTACCGGGCTTTGACGTTGTCTTCTTTGGACATGACCACACACCTCATAACTCGGTCGTAAAGAATGTTTCAGGTAAGGATGTTATCTGTCTCGACCCTGCCAACAATGCGCAGCGCATAGCCATGGCAACACTGACTCTCAGACCCAAGACCGTTAAAGGTAAGCGGCGATATACACTGGCAAAAGCTACTGGTGAACTTGTTGACGTCAAGGAACTAAAGGCTGATGAGGCTTTCCTCAAGCACTTCCAGTCAGAAATTGATGATGTCAAGACTTGGAGTGAGCAGGTGATTGGAAAATTTGAGAATACTATCTATACAAAGGACAGCTATTTCGGCAACTCTGCATTCAATGACCTTATCCTCGATTTGGAACTGGAGATTACCAAGGCTGACATTGCATTCAATGCACCTTTGCTCTTCAACTCTTCCATCAAGGCTGGTCCGGTCACTATTGCGGATATGTTCAACCTCTACAAGTACGAGAACAATCTCTGCACTATGCGGCTCACAGGAAAAGAAATCCGCAAACACCTTGAGATGAGCTACGACCTTTGGTGCAACACGATGAAGAGTCCTGACGATTACCTGCTCCTCCTCTCTGACACACAGAATGATGCACAGCGTCTGGGATTCAAGAACTTCTCATTTAACTTTGATTCGGCTGCAGGTATCGACTATGAGGTGGATGTCACAAAACCCGACGGTGAGAAGGTGCGCATCCTTCGCATGAGTAACGGAGAACCGTTTGATGAAAATAAATGGTACACGGTTGCCGTAAACAGTTACCGTGCCAATGGTGGCGGCGAACTGTTGACCAAAGGTGCTGGCATTCCACGTGATTCTCTGAAAAGCCGCATTGTCTGGGAAAGCCCTAAGGATCAGCGATATTATCTCATGGAAGAAATCAAGAAAGCCGGTGTGATGAACCCACAGCCACATAACAACTGGAAGTTTGTCCCAGAAGAATGGACTGTTCCTGCGGCTACACGTGACCGTAAACTTCTTTTTGGAGAATAAACTGTGGGAAAGGAAGAAAAAAGAACAAGAAAAGAGTCAAGGGTTTAGGATAAAGGAAAGGGCTGATGGTATTAAACGGGCTCTCGCTCCGGGACTGTTCTACTCTAACAGAGCACACTTAACTCCCCCCCATCACCTTTTCAGACATCCTCAACTTTTCCAAGAACAGAGTTTAAGTAATGTCAATGTATTAACACATAGACTGATGAAGAAATACTGGTTTGTTTTCTGCAAGACAGATGTCATGCTGGAGAAAGTCGGTGAAAATTATACCATTCCACTTTCTGAAGAAGCCCCGATACCACTGCAGCCGTGGACACACGCCCTGAACATCACACCTATGGAGAACGGCACAGAGGTGAAGGCGGTTATGGTCGACCAACCCGTAACAGACAATCCGCAATTTGAAATGTGCGGCTTACGCCCCTCCTTCTACCTCCTTTCTACCGAGTTCTATCTCAAGGCCGGTAAGTGCCATGAGCTGCTCTACTGGGACAACAACACAAAGTTCTGCGGTGTATGCGGTGCACCTATGAAGATGCACACCGACATATCCAAGCGATGCACGAACTGTGGGAAAGAAGTGTGGCCACAGTTGGCAACAGCTATCATAGTCCTTGTACACCGTGATGATGAGGTTCTGTTGGTACATGCACGCAACTTCAAGTCCGACTTCTACGGTCTTGTGGCAGGCTTTGTCGAGACAGGTGAGACATTGGAAGAAGCAGTACACCGTGAGGTGGCTGAAGAAACTGGAATAAAAATAAAGAATCTGCGCTACTTTGGGTCACAACCCTGGCCCTACCCTTGCGGTCTGATGATTGGTTTCAATGCCGATTATGATGGCGGCGACCTTCACTTACAACATAGCGAACTGTCTAAAGGAGCATGGTTCAAAAAGAATAATCTGCCTGTCATTCCCGAACGCCTGTCTATTGCACGGATGATTCTTGACGACTGGATAAAAGAAACTTCAATATAAATAAACCCTAACACAATGATGACTTTCTTAGAAAAAGCCCTCGGATTTGATCCCAAATCCATGAAGCTCCGTACTGAGTTTATTGCTGGAGCAACGACATTCTTAACAATGAGCTATATCTTAGCCGTCAATCCTGACATTCTTTCAGACACAGGCATGGACAAAGGAGCACTCTTCACAGGTACTGCTCTTGCTGCTGCCATAGCTACATTACTGCTGGCTTTCATGGCAAAGCTGCCCTTCGCACAGGCTCCATCCATGGGTCTTAATGCCTTCTTTGCATATACGCTCTGCCAGACATTGGGATACTCTTGGCAGCATTCCCTTGCCATCATGCTTATTGAAGGCGTGGTCTTCATCATAATCACCTTTTTCAATGTGCGTGAGATGATTCTCGATTCCATCCCGAACAATCTTCGCTATGCTATATCGGCAGGTATCGGTATGTTCATTGCCTTCATCGGTCTGAAGAATGCAGGCATCATAGTTGATAATAAAGCAACCCTCGTCGGTCTGGGAGCCTTTACCCCTACATCTATTCTTGGCATAATTGCCATCCTGCTCAGTGGAGCACTCATGGCAAAGAACGTCAAAGGCTCTCTGTTCTGGAGCATTATCATCACAACAATCATAGGCATACCAATGGGAGTAACCATTATTCCAGACAGCTGGCTTCCCATCTCCGCACCACAAGACATAAGCCCTATCTTCTGCAAGTTCGACTTTTCGGGGCTCATAAGTCTCAAGACACTACTGGTAATCTTCTCCCTGCTCTTGATTAACATCTTTGACACAATCGGTACATTGATGGGCTTGGCTGACAAGACTGGCATCATTGAGCCGAATGGCAATATTCCTCGTGTAAAGGAAGCCATGATGAGTGATGCCATCGGTACAACATGCGGTGCCATGTTAGGCAGTTCCACATTGACAACATACGTCGAGAGTGCCAGCGGTATTGCTGAAGGTGGCCGCTCTGGAGTCACCTCATTGACGGTCGGAATCTTCTTCATCATAGCACTTTTCCTCTCCCCTATCTTCATGCTTATACCAAGTGCTGCAACAAGTGGTGCCCTGGTTATGGTAGGTGTGCTGATGATTGACTCTGTGAAGAAGCTCGACCTCCAAGACATTACCGAGTCATTCCCAGCTTTTATCACTATGATAACAATGGTACTCTGCTATTCCATTGCTGACGGAATCTGCCTGGGAATCCTGTCTTTCGTATTTATGAAGACATGTACCCGCCAATGGAAAGACCTTAACTGGACACTTTTCGTTCTTGCAGTCCTATTTATTCTAAACTTCGTTATTGAAAAACATACCTGACATACAAAAAGAAACACCCTCCCTATCAAGATGCAGAAATACATATCTTGACAGGGAGGTTTTGTTTTGTCGCACAACAACTTAGCACCCTCCACATCACCGATTACCATTGCGTTTCATCCTCCAATCATAACTACCTGTTCAAAAGAAAAAAGCAAAAAAACTTGATAAAGTTTGCACAGTTAAAATAAAATGACTACTTTTGCAACCGCTTACGAAAAGTAAGGGCGTTTAGCTCAGCTGGTTTAGAGCATCTGCCTTACAAGCAGAGGGTCGGCGGTTCGAATCCGTCAACGCCCACCATTGGGTAGTTTCCAGAGTGGCCAAATGGGGCAGACTGTAAATCTGCTGCTTCTAGCTTCGGTGGTTCGAATCCATCACTACCCACAAAAGAGCTGTAATCATCAGATTACAGCTCTTTTGTTTTATATACCCAGCCCCACTCCTACCATCCAGTTGGCAATAGTTCAAATAATATTGTTGTACTTTCACATTCATACCGCATCACACTTGGCACATTTTTTGTAACTTTGCAGACATTGAATTACAAAACAAAAGACGCATAAAATGAAGATAAAAGAAACACCTGTCCTACTGCTCACAGGCTATTTAGGCAGCGGAAAGACTACATTAGTAAACAAAATCCTTTCAAATAAAAAAGGAATTAAGTTTGCCGTTATCGTCAATGACATCGGCGAGGTGAACATTGATGCCGACCTGATTGAGGCTGGTGGTGTTGTTGATCAGAAAGATGACTCACTCGTTGCACTCCAGAATGGTTGCATCTGCTGTACGCTGAAAATGGACTTAATCCAGCAACTGAACGAGATCGTATCACAGCAGAAGTTCGACTACATTGTCATTGAGGCAAGTGGCATCTGTGAACCGGCACCGATTGCACAGACTATCTGCGCTTACCCACAGATGTACCCGGACTTGGCAAAGAACGGTAAAGCCATACTCGATTCCATCGTGACCGTTGTTGACGCACGACGTATGTGCGATGAATTCTCTGCTGGTAACGACCTCTTGAAGAAAGACCTGCAAGAAGACGATCTTGAGAACCTGCTTATCCAGCAGATTGAATTCTGCAACATTATTCTCCTTAACAAGGTTGATGATGTAAACAAAGAAGAATTGGGACTGGTAAAGAGCATCATCCGTTCACTCCAGCCCAAGGCTGAGATTATTGAATGCAACTATGGTGACGTTGACCTTGACAAAATCATCAACACCAGGGATTTCAACTTTGACAAAGTAGCAACATCTGCTTCGTGGATTGCTGAGATTGAAGGACATGATGAAGAAGAAGAGCATGAACATGAAGAACATGGTCACCATCATGAGCATCACCACCATCATCACAATCTGGAGAATGAAGAGAGCGGAGAAGCCTTGGAATATAACATCCAGACTTTCGTTTATTACGCACGTAAACCATTTGACATCAACTTCTTTGATGACTTCGTAGCACGTCAGTGGCCTAAGCAGATTATCCGTTGTAAGGGACTGTGCTATTTCTCCAACGAGAAGGATGTCTGTTATGTTTTCGAGCAGGCAGGCAAACAAGTGAGCCTACGCAATGCCGGTCAGTGGTATGCCACCATGCCACAGTTCCAACTACGTGAATTCTTGGAGAAAAATCCTAAACTGAAGAAAGACTGGGAAGAACCTTACGGTGACCGTATGCAAAAGTTGGTTTTCATTGGTCAGGACCTCGACAAAGAGGCTATCACAAAAGCACTTGATACATGCCTGACTGACTTCTAAGTATCTCTGTAAATAGCAAAAGGCGGGGGCCGCACTTTATTGTGCGATCCCCGCCTTTTACTATTATCGCTTTCATAAGTATGGAAGGATAAATCTTTATTCACAAAAGACACCTAATCACAATGTAACTGGTACTTTAAAAACCCCATGAGACTACACCCGCACAGTTAATTTCAGCATCGGAGAGAAATTATTTTCATGAAAAAAAATATTTCTTTTCATGAAGAAAAATATTTTTCTTCACGATAATAAATATTTATGGTTCATCCGATATTTGGAGTGATAACCAATGAATGATACTCAAATTTTGAGATAAAAATCTCTTCATAACCTTCTCATTAATAAATGGATTTAGACTAAATGAAGTGAATTTATAAGTTATAGTAACTCCTGCACTACTAATTAGCACATTATGATTATAATTCTCCGTATATAAAGGGTTTAACATATATGAGCAATGGTGTAAGTAGTTGATTATTAATAACTAATTATTATCACTCCAAATTCCGGAAGACCCATATTTATTACCGTGAAGATAATTCTTTGCAGGTGTAGTTTAATACAAATCAATCATTAGAGCCTGAACAGATTTTGTTTGATAACCGGGAGATTGTTTGTCTTTGTAACGAAGGCATAACAGGCTACGTCAAGTTAGATAGACATACAAGATACCGACAGGCAAATTAAAGAAGTCAGGAGGCAATACTAATATGATCAGATGACTGATTTGACCCAAACATTTTAGTATAACCGAACTTCATCTCCTATCTGCAGCCCACGCTCAGCAATCTTCTCGTTCTTCTTAACAAGGCTCTTCAGTCGGATACCATACTTCTGCGCTATATCATACAGACTTTCTGACTTGCGCACATAATATGGACGTTTCTTAAAGGTCTTCGGTGCCTTCGACAGTTTCTTCTTCAACCAGATAAACTCACCCTCAACAAGACGGTCTTTCTTATCACGCTCATTATATTTAGCCAACTTACGAGCACTGATATCCAACTCCTTACTCAAAGACTTAAACGTATCACCTTGCCTTACAACTACATAGTAGTTCTCATTGTATTTATGGATTGCATGCGCTCCTGCTATCTGAGTAGTAGTTGTGCGATTGTTACCAGCATCACGGGCAGACATGTTCTCTCCACTATGATGAGCCATGAAGCGGTCATAATGCTTCGCCTTGTCATACTCATAAAGTTTATAAAGCTCGATAAGATTTATCAGACTCTGTGCGTATGCAGGATTAGTTGCATATCCGGCACGCTTCAGTCCATGTGCCCATCCACGATAATCACTCCTGTCCAGACTAAACAGACTTCTATAACGTGGACGATCACGAAGGAATTTGCAGTGGTCTTCATAACTCTCCAATGCACTGTCGTATGCACGGAAACACTCTCCTATCGCATCATCATCATGAGTAATCGTACGTCCTTTCCAACCATGACACTTGATACCAAAGTGATTATTACCCTGACGGACAAGCCTTCCACGACCAGCTCCGCTCTCCAACAGACCTTGTGCCAAGGTGATGCTGGCAGGCACGCCATACTTCAGCATACCCTCAATAGCCATGTCCTTGTACTGGTCAATATAAGCCTGATAGACCTGATTCCATTTTGCCGGACCAGCCGCTATGGCTGACAACATATAGAGGAATGAGAAAAAAAGGAAGATATATCGTCGCATAAAAAGTTCTTTTTGGATTATATAACTGCAAAAATACACGTTTTATTATATAATGCAAAACTATTTGTCTTAAAATCTCACAAACATATCAAAACTTATGCTTAACTTTGTATTCTATGAAGACGGTTATTGCACTTGGTTCAAATTTCAATCAGACGGAAAATATTTCCAAAGCACAGGCATTGTTGAAACAATATTTCAAGGATGTCAGATTCACTGAAGCTCAATGTACAGAACCTATCGGGATAGAGTCGGACAACTTTCTGAACTGTATAGGAACTTTTGAAACAACATGGACACTTACACAAGTGCAACAATGCCTGAAGGAAGTTGAGAAGTCAATGGGTGACTCACATGAGAACCATCAGCAGGGAAAGGTCCTGATTGACATTGACCTTGCACAATATGGTGGGAAGATTGTAAAGGAGATAATATGGCTGTAAGAATAACGGGAAGAATAATCATTACGTTTGTGCTGTTCCTTAACTTCTATATTCCTGCTACTGCACAGAAGAGCAAGGATGCAGAAGAGTTGGGAAAAGCGCTGGAGTACTTTACTTCCGCAAAGTACCATGAGGCACTGCTTATCTTCCAACGTCTGGACAAGGCATACCAACTTAACGACCGTTTCAAAGCCTATATCGGACTGTGCTATTATCATGAATGGGACTATGAAGCAGCAGCAGATTATCTGGAAGATGCCATCCCGAAGCTGGAAGTACTTGCTCCACACGAACGTTCCGTCTATTATTATACCGCAGCAGAAAGTAATTTTAACCTGAAGCGGTACAAAGAGGCTGTCCCCTACTATGAGAAAACGCTGACCGTATGTTATGAACGGGAGAAAGGTGACGTCTACTATCGGTTAGGTCTGTGCCACATGTTCCTGCAATCTTGGAAAACTGCATATGACCAATACATGAATGCTGAGAAAAAATATAATCAATTTAGACAAGGAGAAGACGTACAGGGAAGACTTGCCCAGCTTAAACGGATGGCAGCTGCCTGCTGGGCAAAATATGAGGTAACACTACCCAAAGACTCCTTGAGGAAAATAACTGACAAAACGACCAATAACAACAATATAACGATACAACATAAAAGTATATCGACAATCCTCAACTCACTGACTTCTACAATGTTATTACCACCTGTTATCCCCGTTTCTATAAAAGAGATTATCAAGGAGGATGAGAATATAAAACTTGAAAAATAAATACTACTTTTCTTGTATTTTCTTCGTCTATTCGGTTTTTTTATCGTACTTTTGCGACACATAGACCTAAACGAATCTATTTATGGCATGGATACTCCGCCAGGGTATCTTATTGCTTAATAAACCTGCACAAAAAACGCTACTTCAACATCCACTGACATATATCCCAATGACTCTTATATTGGATTCTGAATTCGGCAAAACAAGATATTGCCATAATCTAGTATCTATGGGAAAACACAGAAAGGGCTGGCACCGAAGACAATAAGATCTACGACGTCAGCCCTTAATATGAGTTCAAAAAAGATGTTGTTTATGCCATTGCCTCTTTTATCTTTTCTACAATATACTTCACATCATCATCTGTTACCAGTGGACCGCTTGGCAGGCACATGCCAACCTTAAAGAGACTCTCACTGACACCATTGACATATGATGGACAATCCTTATAGCAAGGCTGCTTGTGCATTGGTTTCCAGAGAGGACGACACTCTATGTTAGCCTTGTCAAGGAATACGCGCATAGCCTCAACATTGGCATTCGGCTCGCAATCAGTATGTGCATCGTCTACAGAATGAATAACACCAGCAGCACCACCTACAGCACCCTGCACCGTAGTCTTGTAGGCGTTCTCCTGTCCTTTTACCTTGACAGAAGGGTCTATAACCATTGTGTTCAGCCAGAAGTTGGAATCATACTCCGGTGAAGGATTGGCATGGAAAGTAATACCCTCTATCTTGCTGAAAGCCTCTTCATACAAATGGGCAATATGACGGTGATGGGCGATATGCTCATCGAGAACAGTCATCTGACCACGACCGATACCTGCACAGACATTGCTCATGCGATAGTTATAGCCTATCTTCTCATGCTGATAGTAAGGATAACCCTCACGTGCCTGTGTAGCATAGAACATCACATTGTTGCGGGCAGCCTCATCAGGGCAGACAAGCGCACCACCACCTGATGTGGTAATCATCTTATTACCATTGAATGACAGAACACCATACGCACCGAACGTACCGCAAACCTGTCCTGCATATCTTGACCCTAAGCCCTCGGCTGCATCCTCAACCACAGGAATATCATACTTATCTGCCACTGCAAGGATTTCCTTTATCTTTGCAGGCATACCATAGAGATAAACCACGATGATAGCCTTTGGCTTCTTACCAGTCTTGGCAATTCTGTCCTTGATAGCTTCCTCCAACAACACAGGATCCATATTCCATGTTTCCTGCTCTGAGTCAACAAAGACAGGCGTAGCCCCCTGGTAAGTTACGGGGTGTGAACTGGCGCAGAAGGTGAAGCTCTGGCAGATGACCTCGTCACCTGCCTTCACTCCCAATGCCACCAAAGAGAGATGTACAGCAGACGTACCAGAACAGAGTGCCACGACACGCTTATCCTCCAATCCAGGTAAAGACTCCTTCCACAGATTATCAGGATTATCCTCATGCGGCATAATCGTTTGTGGATACGCCTCCTTTGCAAGGAAGTTTCCTCTTTCATCTGAAGGACTTACAGACACTGAGAAACGTCTCAAGTCATCTTCAAAGCCATTGACATTTGGTCCCAATGGTACAACCCAATTGGTGTCGAACGCCTCTTGGATGTATTTCATTTCATTACCGCTCATGTGAGCGAGACAAAGTAAAATACGGTTTCTTTCCATTTTACTAATTATATTTTTTCACCTGCATAGTCCATCTTCTTACCGAGAACCGTACAGATAATCATTTGAATATCCTTTATGAATGAATAATGCTTCAAGTAATAGAGGTTCAGTCTGACTTTGTCAGGAAAGATGACCTCATCATTATACTGCGTGGGGTTATCAACTGAAGCCAACAGCTCCTCCTCGTCTCTATACTTCAGACTGGCTGGTCCCGTAATACCTGGCTTCAACTTCAGAATTTCTCTTTCTTCACCTTGCAGCTGATCGGCATAGCCAGGCACATCCGGACGTGGACCAACAAAGCTCATATCGCCCTTGAGAACATTCCACAGTTCAGGTAACTCATCCAACTTGTAACGTCTGAGTTTCTCACCAAGTGGAGTTATACGGCATTGTTCCGTTGAGGCAATAGAAGTTGCATCAGAATCCCGACTTGCCACAGAAGCCTCAGCCTTGACAGTCATCGATCTAAACTTATATACAGTAAACAGTTTACCATACTGTCCCACTCGCTTTTGACAAAACAAAATAGGACCAGGCATCTTCACCTTGATTAGAATTGCTACAACCAATAATACTGGACAGAGAAATAGCAAACCGAACAAAGATGCAAGTTTATCAAATAACCATTTTAAAAACATAATATTAATTTACGGATTCAGGTTTCTATTCTTTACCAACTTTACAAAATAATAGAGGAACTCACCCAAAATAGCTTTCTTATCTTCTTTTCTATAATCATCGAAAGCATCAAAGTTCCAACTCATTATCTGCTTGAACTCTTTCATAGTCAACGAACAACGAAGAATCTTGCCAACAAGAGTTATTATATCACCAAGTATCCACTTAGTTTTTGTCCCCATACGAGGTTGGATTTTGTGTTCATACTTCCCTGAAGTGAAAAGAGAATATACAATATAAGGAATATCAAAACCACCAGCCATTGGTGTTGCTAAACCACCTGTGAATCGAGCATTAACCTCAATAAATACAGCCTCCTTCGTTTCTTCGTTCACCTTGAAATCTATACCACAAACTCCTTTATAATTAACTTTATCTAAAATTAGTTTAGAATATCTCTCTAATTCAGGCATTTCAACCAAGATTCTCTGTGTTGTTGTACCTCCTCCATCTGTCTTCGTCACTAAAGATCTATAAGTACATGCTTGAAAGAACCCATCATGCCTAACACAATCTACACTATAGTCTATACCAGCAAAGAAGTCCTCTATTAAGATATTTTTTTTATCGTATTGAAGTAAAATATTTTTAGCTTCCGTATAATCTTTAGGAAAGAACACACCCTTTGCAGAATTGCCAAATTTCGTTTTAATGACTATCGGATATGTTGCTTGTTTTATATCATCTATAAAGCGAGGAACTGGTACACCAACAGAATTTGATAAAATAGTTGCTTTATGCTTATCAGACAGCTGAATCTGTTTCTCATAGGATTCTATTGTATATATAACATCCTTGGGGAGCTCGTCTATGTGTTTCGCTATAATTAAAGATTCATCATGCGTAGGCATAAGGACTTTAGGGGAATACTCTTTAAGGGCTTTCTTCAAGTCTTCAATAAAGCCTTTTTCATCTTTTTTGAAATCTCGATAAACAAATTTTCCTACACTAAATTTAGAGATACTACAAATATTATAAGATGATGTATCTCCAACAACAACCTTTAATCCTTTTTCATAAAGGCTACGAATAATGTTATAACCTACTCGGTTCCAACAATATGTTACAATAACATCACATTTCATAGTCAACTACTTTTCAAGTTTTTTATATTCTTTGAGTGTTGCCTTCCAAACCTCTTCTTGACGATATCTATCAACTATCATTTTACGAGACTGTGAAGCCATCACCTTTATAAAATCTCTATTTTCTATACACCAATTCATTTCCTTAAATAATGCATCTGCATCTTTAGAAGGAAATATTTTACCATTCTGACCTTCTTTGATAATCTCATTACATCCATTTATATTGGTCACAATTGATGGAATTCCCATTGCACCAGCTTGCAATACTACATTAGGGAAACCCTCTCTATAGCTTGGAAAAACTAAAACATCTGCTGCAATAAAGAATGGACGTACATCTGTTTGATAGCCAACAAAACGTACATCTGGATTATTCCTAAGAAAATCCTCATTAGCACTCTTCAAAGGGTCAAGTTCTGTTTCAAAGCGTCCAACAAGAAGTAACTTTACGTTCTTACCTTCTTTTTGAAAACGTTTCATAGAATCAGATAGTTCATTCATACCCTTATCACCAACGATTCGCCCTATGAATATAAAAACAAAATCATCTTTACTAAGATTTAAGTCTTTACGAATATCTTCTTTACTTCCTGTATATGGCTTTCCGTTTATTCTTGTTTTGGCTGTAAAGTGGTCCGGAGAAAAGTAGTCAATATCAACTCCATTTATATTTCCATTCAGAATAACATTCAACTCCTTTTTTGTTATATGATCCTCCTGCAAAATTTGCTTTACTCCATTTCCTTCTGGAATTACCTTATTTGCAAAGAAACAGGTACAGATTTCCATTCCTTTTAAAATTCTCCTGAAAAAACCATGAGCCCCCTGATAACGTAGTCCTGTAACCGTATAAACTCTATGAGGTACACCAGCAAACCAAGCAGCTATCATCGCTAAAAGACTTCCCTTAGGAGTATTAGCATGCACACACCATGGCTTCTCTTTACGGAACAAACGATACAAGAACCACAAGCCCTTAATATCTTTCACTAAGCTGATAGGACGCTCCAACGGGGCATCCACAACACAGATCCCCTCCCGCTCTCGGACTTTCTGCAGGACACCAGTATCTTTTGCAACACCAATGACATCAAAGTACTGGTTCAAGAACTTTAGCTGCCCTTTCAACAATCCATCTAAAGATATGTCTGCAGTGGTAACGCGAATTAGTTTCTTCTTCATACTTAGAACTCAACACGTTCAAAATTCACATTTCCAATTCTTGCAGCATACTCTGGGAATGCACTCTTCCACATCCCTTCATGCCATAAGCTATATACCTTTTGTGCACCACTGATTAAATAATAGTCTGTGAACATCTTTATATTCTCAGAATCATCAGTTTCACCAGTAGTATCTATATGCTTTACAGTTCCGGGAACTATATATACATCAGGCATTGCTTTTTTAATTTCCTCAATGAATACCATAGAATCCGAAGCTATCATAATCCTTATACCAGGATGCTGTAAAGAAATCTTTTTTACAGAATTGATAGCAGACTCTACCAGCGCGTTCTTTTGATTGTCAGAACCTAACTCTGGATTGATAGCTGTCTCTGTCTTATCGCCTAAGAGGTTCATAAAGCGGGTATGGATTGCAATATAGTTGTCTCCTATCTCTGTCTGATACTGGTCTAAATAACGTTGAAGATAAGCTGTTGGACGGAAAAGTTCTCTATATAATTCTCCCCACTTATAGTCTGTTCCAAAATGAGCATTTACCTTGTCCAAGGAGTTATAGCCATAATAGAAATGAGTCTCCGACGAACGTTTCTTGTATAAACGGGAAGGATTTACGATTTCCCCATAAGCTATAATATTATTATATGACAAAAGACCAAAGTTCATTTGGCTCTCATCAATTAACCAATCATACTGATATGGTTCAAGATATTTGCTTAATACAAACGGATAATTCCAATTCAATTTAAACGGCTTGCCCAATGCTTTGGATATAGCAAAAATGGTAATAAGTCCTTTAAGCCTGTCGAACATTCCACCATGTGGGATTCTACCATCAACCATAAATACAAATGGATAACTGTTGCCCGTCGCATATAAAGAGAACCTTTTCTCCTTCATTATCCTGAACTTCATCAAAGGTTCACGATAACAGCAATCCATGAGCTTAACTAAAATATCTCTTCCTATCATATATTAATATTCAAGTTTCTAAATTCTTCTTCTGGAATACGCTTTTCAGTCCCATTGCCCTAAGGCAGTAACAAATAATTGGGGAGCAACCATTTACCGATTCTATAATTCTACCGACCTCTTATGCCATGACTGTCACAGCGACCAGGCTGATAGCCATTGCCAATCGCTCAAAGTCAGTCATCCACATCTACCTCTTTTGTCAAAATAATTCACCAAGAAAAAGTCTCAATGGTAAGTTGCCTCTCAACTAAGCACAAATTGACGTCCAATAGGTGCTTAATTGAAGCCCAACTGGTGCTTAATTGAAGTCCTATTAAGCACCTTTTTCTGCACAACATTATAACCGCCAGATTACCTGACAGTTACAAATGCGCGAATTATCCTTTCTTTCCTCTGCCCTCCAAGCAAAACCGGCAACAAGTTATGTAAAGATACTTCAAAACTTTCAATGCAAGAAGTCTTTTCTAAATTTCACATAGAAAAGACACCCATCAATACAATTATCTTACAACTCTCTCACACCACTCTGCGCAAGACATAACACAAATGAGGTTCAGAAACTTAATTTCAACATTTCTGTCCGCCATAGAAGAGGATGTTAATTATTTTAATTGGTTGTGTTAACCGAACCACATAATAACACACAAAACACAAGGCACTACCAATCAACGGGATCAAAACAAAGTCTGTAAAAGTTGATGAAATGACAACTTCATTCAATTTTACAAATACTGTCAGTGTCCGCTCAATGATAAAAGTCTGAATGACATATATCCCCAAGGTATATCTTCCAACCGTACTGAGCTTTGACAAAACCTTAACCGCAACCTGTCCCTTTCCCGACATCTTATAGACTATCTCGCAAAGCCCTATTACAACTATCGAGCCGGACAACCCCACCAGCAGCTGGAGAACAAACGCCATAGGACTGTGAAGAATGAAACCAGCATCAACTTTCGCACAGGGAACTGCCCAATGACAGCAGACAGAAACGATGAAAAAAACCGCCGAGCCAAAAAACAGAGCTGCTCTGTAAGCCTGGATACGTCCTTGATACTTATGGATGAAATACCCGATACAGAAATAGAAATACAGGAAATTAATCATCAAAGTTCCGCCATACGGAATGAATAAAAGCACTATCCATGAAAGCAGGAACATAATTTCTACAGGCAGTTTGATACTTTTGGCAACTCGTGCCACAAGGTAACAGGCAAACAACGTTTTAAGAAACCATACACATCCTATTATTTCTCTATGAATACCCCCCCTATATAGACAAACGGTAACCGCTGTGCAGGATATAACCGGAATCAACAGCTGCTTACCCTTTTTCACACAAAGCTCCTTCATCGGCATTTCCAGACTGCGACTGGAGAAATAGCCACACACCAGCATAAACAGCGGCATATTTAAAGAACGTATAATCGGACTGAGATCACTCTCTAAAACTGACATCATGAAATAACAATGACTTATACAAACAAGAAGTATCGCCATAAACTTCACAAGATCCAGATATGCTATCCTATCTTTTCCCATCAGCAGCCACACTTTGATAGACAGAGTTATATCCGCTTACCGTCTTTGAAATATCAAATTCCAACGCCCGTTTATAGCAGCGTTCAGCAACCTCATGATAGTAAGCCTCATCAGCTGCCAGACAATTGATTTCCGCAGCCAGCGACTCTGCATCCTCATGCGGGAAAAGAAGTCCATATCCCTTTGTCACCTCTCGCAGTCCGTTCACGTCAGAAGCAATAAAAGGGCGGTGGGCACTCATCCCTTCCACATTGCTGAGGCTCAACCCTTCCCAGTGAGAAGACATCACAATGATGTCCGCTGCCCGCAGCACATTCGGTATGTCCGTGCGCAAACCCAGAAACCTTACCCGGTCGCTGACACCAAGTTTACCAGCCAACTGACTGACAAGAGCCTGACGCACACCGACACCGGCAAACCAGACTTCATAACTGTTTTTGTCCAAAAGGCTTAAAGCCCTTACTATCGTGTCCTGGTCCTTGGCTTCCCTGAATCCGGCAACCATGAGAATCGCTTTCCTCTGCTCTTTCAGAGACAAAAGTCCGGCATCGGGAACAATGTTGCTGATAGCATGAACATCTACCCCGTTATTAATGGTTGATATGCGGTTATATCGTGGCTTCGTCTCGTCCTGCCAGTCTCCTCTCATATATTCCCGCAGTTTCTCTTCAGCAATCCGGCTTATACAAATTACGTGTCGGTATTTTCCATACATCCAGCTTTCAACCGGGGCATACCACTTCCAATCGCGTTTGCGATTGGAAGTGTTATGCTCGGTGGAGACGAGCTCCACCGAGCATAACACTTTCGCAATAGCAGCAAACAGTTGCGGCGATGAGTTATGTGTATGAACAATGTCATACCCTCTCATTATCTTTGCCAGCTTCAATATATAGAGCGGGTTGTAAACCCCATGTCCCAGCGCATATATCTTCGTTTGTGGGCTCTCTTTCTTCAGTCTATTAGTCAATGGCGTTTCTGTACCATTAAAAACGCACAAATCTACAGTATGCCCTAATGCCTGCAACCTTGGTATTAAATTAACTACCAAAGTTTCAGCACCGCCCATTTCCAAGGATGTAATGACTTGTAAAATTCTCATTAAAACTCAATCCTTTAAAATTATTTCTATTTCATATACTTCCATTTCCAATACTTATAAAGCAGAAGTCCTGGAACAAGGTTGAGAAAAACAAGCAGTTTATATTCACATTGAAAGAGTTCTCTAAGACTTCTTTTACCAAAAAGAGAATATACTATATACAGCAAAGTTTCTTTAATACGTATCTTGAAAGAGAACTCCTTAGACATAGTCATTAAAGAACCATACGCCATTAAAGTTGGACATTTAAATCTTAACGCACGTCCCGAATCAGATAAGCCACCTTCCAAATATTCTGTTATATAAATGATTTTATTCACAAAAAGCATATTATATTTTTTTGCAAGCCAAATCCATGCAACCGATTCCGAAATAAATTTCTCACCTTCAACTTCTGGAAATTGGAAATTACGTAATTTCTTTGTTACCCACACTTCTGCCTTATCTCCATTAACATTCTTGTTGAAACGTTCTTCTATAAAATTGCCAATGTAATCTCCTGTATAAGCATCACCAATTCGATCTATATTGGAAAATCCTCGCAAATACCCAATTCCACAAAGATTTTCTTTATTAGCAATACTATTCCAATCTGAAATGATTGTAGCAACTGCATCTTGTATCAAAACATCATCAGAATCAACAATAAAAAGCAACTCTGTTTGTACCTTTTTAAAAGCAACATTCAATGCAGAATGTTTTCCTCCATTCTTCTTATAAATATATTTTATAGGAAAGCCTTCTGATGATGATGACATTTTCTGAATAAATTGTCCGACAAGTTCCTCTGTATTATCAGAACTACCATCATCTATACATAACCATTCAAAATCTTTGCAACTCTGCTGACAAAGACTTTCAAATAATAGAGATAGTTTATCAGCCCTATTATAAGTAGGTGTAACAATTGTTATGATTTTATTTTTCATTCTTCAGATTTATTCTTAATCGTGGGAGAATATATTTTACAACAAGACTATTAAAAAGCCAAGAAGCAGGTTTATAGAAAAAATAATGCTTAAGTATCAAATTAATCATCCAAGCCATACACAGAGGTTTCATTCCTGCCCCATTCGGAAAGATTGGATAAAATTCTACTTCTCTTGCTCGAGACCTGATTCGCTTAAAATTTCTATAATCATATTGAGAAGACAACATTCTACTGAACCCAAACATTTTCTTTGCATTCAGTGCATTATAGCAAGCTAACACAACACCTTCCTTTTCATCACCTTTTACACTCTTAGCTATACTTAATATATCATAGAAAGACGACAGATAATCCTCAACACATCGTCTTGTATGTTTTACATCACGCTTGGTTGTTGCACTATCTTCATGTACAACATAACGATAAATGTCTGTTGAAACCACAGCTGTTCGTGGGTTATGAAGAAACACATTAGCAACAAACAATTGGTCTTCTCCTACAATATACTTATTATTAAAGTGAATATGGTTGCGAATCAAGAACTCTCTCCTATAAAAACATAACCAACAGAAAGAAACAAAACCCGACTGTCTAATCAAATCATGTCCACTCCCCATAAAAATCACATCAGATGTAAGGGCTTTCTTTGGCCAAAAATCATAGCTGCTCTTATACTGAATGACATCATACTCTTCTTGACATTTAACAGCAGAAAAAGCTGTATACAATCCATTATCTAAAAGATAATCATCCGAATCTACCAATACTATCCATTCCCCTGTCGAATGTTCTAGACCATTGTTCCGTGCAGCACAAACACCTTGATTGTTTTGGCTCAACACTTTTATCCTATGATTATTTTCTGCATACTCCTGACATATAGACAGAGAACTATCAGTACTCCCATCATTAACTAATAGAATCTCATAACTATACAAACCTTGGCGAAGAAGTGAATCAAGGCATTTACGCAAATATCCCTCTGCATTATAAACAGGAACAACGATACTAAACTTTGGTTTATCCATAGCTACAGAAACTTCTTATACAAATTTATTCTTTTGGTGAAAGAATAAAATGAGGTAAACTGATATATTCCTCACTTTTCACGAATTTTCTGGCATCAAGATTACCTTTGATATGTGCTGTCAAAAATCTTGGAGAAAATTGAAGGATGGAATAAACCAATCTAACGCTACAACTCAATAGAAATCTATAAGCATAAGCCAATTGATTTTTTAATTTATCGACTGATGTGTTTCTTGGCAAGTCATAAACACAACGATACCAAGTCAAGTACTGTGACATGGCACGATAATAAATCTTATCGTATGATTTCTGACTGGCTTTATTAGTATTTGCATCTAAATGAAGAACTCCAGAGTCATACCACATTAATAGTTTAAATCCATTCTCTATTATCTTCTGATACATCAACTGGTCTTCACCAAACGTACCAGCAGGATACTTGTCAATCCATACCTCATGTTCATAATGAATAGCTTTCCATACTTTTGTCTTCATAAAGACTGCAGTTCCTGCAGCACTTTCTGTAGGATAGATTGCTCCTTTCTCGGGATTACTATTAAAGGAGAATGCTCCAGAACGTTGAATACGTATAGCCCATCCATCGTTTTTTCGTCCTTTAACCGTATTAGTCAGATATGCTCCCGCCTTTGAAAAAAAACTCATACTTTGAGAAGGAAAAGTATCTGGTGCAATACCATCAGCATTATACTTTCGTAAAGCATTATACATCTTTTCAACAGCATCTTCAGGGAAATAAACATCATCATCAATAATTAGCACATACTCTTCTTCTACCATATTAGCGGCAGCTCGTTGATGCACTAACCCCTTTGGAGTATCTATATACTCCTCCATACCCACTTGCTCTTTCGGACGTTCAAACCCATGAGCAAGATGCACATAAATATGTTCAGGCTTCACTGTTTGATTGTGAAGTGACTGCAACTCTTGAATGTACTTATCCCCAGCTTTTCCAACTGTACGGATAGCAACAGAATATTTGAATTTAGAATTCTGCATAAAAATAGAATTTATTAATCAGTAGCAATAAGCCTATACTATAAATAATCATTATGGTATATATATATCAATGGCTGGCCTATAAAACTTATCAGCATCATATCCATTGTCATACTCGTACTTATAATAAATAGGGTCATTAGTCCGATGACCATTTGTGAGGAAAGACTTATATGGACTTAAAAGTATCCCCCAATCAAATATTATACGCAGATAGAGTACTGTTACAAGCATATATACCATCTTCATATAATTATCTAACTTTCCCCTTTTTGAGGACAAGAAAGAGAGTGTATATATAATACCTAACATATAATACCAACTTTGTCGACCTGCATTAGAAGAGTGGAGAAAGATTAGGAGGATAATACAAAACATCAGAGATGCGTTCAAATATATAAGATTTTTTCTATCTTTCGGTATTTCATCATAACGAGAAAAAATTAAGTATATCATAACCAGAACCTCAAGCACATAATCAACTCGGATACCAGGATAATCATCAGCATAACTGGAAGCTCTTTGAATATCCAAGGCATCGTCATAAAGATGATATACAGACATCGGCAATCCTGAAGCACCTATAAGAAATGACAGTATTAAAACTGTAACAATAGTTGATTTCTTCCATTTCCTTTCTGGTAAAAAATAGAACACAAAAAATATAATAGCAGAATTATGGAACTTGTAAGCAATAAACCAAAGTATTAAAAAAGGAACAAATTTCTTTTTTATTACATATTGATAAGACAGCCAAGCACAACTTGCCGCCATTACTTGTCGCAAATAAGTAAATGTAAAGAAGAACCATAGTCCCATAAAAATTAAGATAGAAATAGGATACTTCATGAAGATATCACGGAGAGAAAAAAACAAAAGTGAATAGACGAAGAGTGTTGTAATAAGAATAAATATATATCGATTAGGAGTTATATAAGCTACTAAGCAATTCCATATTACATACGACATTTCTTTACTATATCCCATAAGAGGACTTTCTGGATTTAGGAAAGGACCACCTGCACGAATTCTATCAGCATTTGAATCAAAAAGATCACAATAAATATAACGGTCATAACCGCCCAGCATATCACCTAAACCTACAACTAATGCCAATATTGACAAAATACCTATAAGCCATTCAATAGTGAGGTCACGTCGACTTCTAAACAAGGAAAAACAAATGGCAGAAACAACTATGTATAAAAAAACAAATAACATATCATATTATTTTAGACAATAATAAAAACATCTCTATAACGAATCGTGTGAATAATCCTTCTTGTGTTCTCGCATTACAAGCAGACGATATACTTATTTTTAGTTCATCTACTTCTTATTAGATACTAATGAGTCTTATTATAAAATAAAGAATAAAGCTGCTGTGCAATACTACTTCCAGCATGAAAGCTCAGTACTGCTTGTCGCCCCTTCTCGGCAATATTTTCATACAGAGAAGGACTTGAACATATTTGCTGCAACATTGTAACAACTTCATTAACTTTATTATATTGCAAACAGGAGACTTTATCTTCTACGGCTATATTCTCTAATGCATACCATGATCCTATAACTAATAAACCATTAGCAATTGCGTCAAGAACTTTTCCCTTAGTGCCAGTACCAATACTAATAGGCGTAATCTGTATATCATGCTTGCAGATCTCATCTATATAATCAGGAGCAAACTTAATATGACAAACTTCATATCCCACATCACTTAGAGTTTTAACATGACTTTCCCAGCCCTTTCCCAAGAAAGTAATAATATAATGATTTTTTAACTCTGATAAAGATTTGGTATTTACCAAACTTTCTATCAATTCATCTGAATCCTGACGCATATATATATTATACTGCCCAGCTATTAAAATCTTTATTTTAGGTGATGAAAAAGAGATAGACTTTGCAGGAACAGCAACATGATAATGAGGATGCCTTAAAAAACGTGCTTGAATCTCTGGATTTATTTCTTTCAAAAAAGCAACATCTGCTTCACCTACTAAATGATAATATACTGATGAAGAAGTATCAAAGTTCCTTTCCATTCCTAAATACTTCGGATACATAGATGCTATCCTCAAATATCCTTGTGTGCTCATCATCGTAAAACGCTTACCAAGCATTCTATAGTAATAAAGAGACTCACAATCAGGCAACGTATGTACTCGTTTAAAATCCTTTAACTGCTTGCTGACACAAGAAAGCTCCTCACCATAAATCCATATACCATCAGCATTCTCTTTGACAATAAAATATAATTGTGAAGCAGTTAAACGGAAATAATTACCAATAGGGAACTTCATAAAAAACCTAAAAGGTGAAAGAAACTTAAGTATAAAATTATACCACCATGGTACTGGTAACATGTGGATCTTTATATCAAGTTCTTTTGCAACGGAATCTATCTGTTCCTTTGACAACCCATTTAAATTATACGAATACAAAATAACTTCTATATTCTTTTCTCTACCTGCTAATAAATGAAAAGGCAATGCACTCGTACCACGAATGTTTTCTGCAGCAGGCATCATCATAGATATCATAATAATTCTCATAGCAGTATATAGTTAAGTTAAAAAGTTTTACATAAATTCACTCTATTAAAAAAGAGATGTTTAGGATAAACCTAACAAATAACATTTTTTTTACTGAGTCAAATTTTCCATGCATAGGATATAAGTTTTCTTTCTTAAGTTCAGCAATAATAGCAGAATTTATCCCTAATATACGCCAACTCTTCTTGTTTCGATATAGAGAGTATACCAAGCCAAATAAAACATTCTGGCTTCGATTAAATATCACACTACTTAACTGTGGATTTGTAACTTTAAAAGAAAGTGCTAATCTACGGAAAGACTTAATTATATAGATATCATCCTTAATATACTTTATCTTCTTTTCCGGCACCATTGATTTGCTGGTGGAATTTGGATGATAGATATACAGATAAGGAATTATATCACTAAACACAACACGTTGCGCACATGGCATTAGTCTATATGTTAGTTCTACATCCTGATGTGTAATACCTTTCACGAAGAATATATCATTATCAATAAATAACTGTTTTTTTGTAATTAAAGCACAGATAGAAGAAGGATTATAACCAGAAAGAACAGCCTCTACGCCTGATAAGATCTTATTATGTTCAAGAGTAGGCTGGCAACATTCAAGATCTAAATTCTCTCCTCCTTCTGTTACATTCTGAAGTTGAACAGCTAAAATATCCAAGTTATTATACTTATCTATAGCCTCAATAATCTTTGACAACTGTTCACTTATAAGTTTATCATCAGCATCTACACACCAGACATACTCACCTTGACAAGTTTTTATTCCATGATTTCTGGCTGTACTTTGCCCTTGGTTTTCTTGACTTAAGTATGTTATATTTGAATACTTTGAAGCATAGTTTTGGGCAATCTCTGGAGAATTATCCTTTGATCCATCATTAACTATAACAATTTCATACTCCTCTTTTAGTAAATCAGAGTCAAGAATGGAGTCTAAGCAAGCCCCTATGTACTTCTCTGCATTATACATTGGGATTATTATGCTAAGTTTATATTTATAGTCTACCATCTACAAGAGTTCTATTTAAGAAGCCTTTGACATCATAGATAACACCATTCTCATTCAATCTCTCTCGCCAGTCTGTATCAGCAAATTGCTTGTGAGATACCGCAAGAATAATTGCATCATATTTCTTGTCTTTCGGTAAAGTCTCAACAGCTTCAATTCCATATTCTTTCTTCACCTTACCAACATTAGCCCATGGGTCAAAGACTGTGATATTTGAGGTATACTCTGACAATGTTGAATAGATATCAACAACTTTCGTATTACGAACATCTGGACAATTCTCCTTAAAGGTAATACCAAGTATCAAGATATTAGAATCCTTGACAAGTACGCCTTTCTTATTCATCAACTTGATTGTCTGATTTGCAACATAATCTCCCATACCGTCATTCAATCTACGTGCTGCAGACATAATACGTGGCAAAACACCATATACCTGTGCTTTCTGAATGAGATAATAAGGGTCTACACTAATACAATGACCACCAACTAAACCTGGATTCAACTTAATGAAATTCCATTTAGAAGCAGCAGCATCTATAACGTCTCTTGTATCAATACCCATTGCATTAAAAATCTTAGCCAACTCATTCATAAATGCAATATTCACATCACGCTGAGAGTTTTCAATGATCTTTGAGGCTTCAGCAACCTTAATAGAAGATGCTTTATGCGTTCCGTTAATAAGAACTGCATTATACACACTGTCAACCAAGTCTGCAACTTCTGGAGTAGAACCAGATGTTACTTTCTTAATTTTCTCTACAGTATGTTCCTTGTCACCTGGATTAATTCGTTCTGGAGAATAACCAGCAAAGAAATCTTTATTAAAAATCAAACCTGAAACTCTCTCTACAACAGGCAAACATTCCTCTTCTGTCACACCAGGATAAACTGTTGACTCATAAACAACAATATCTCCCTTGGAAATAACTTTACCTACAGTCTCACTTGCACTCCAAAGAGGCTTCAAGTCTGGACGATTGTTTACATCGACAGGAGTTGGTACAGCAACAACATAGAAATTACAATCTTTAATTTCATTAAGATTGGTTGTACAGACAAATCCATTCTTCAATGCTGACTGCAATAATTCGTCTGATACTTCTAATGTAGCATCATGACCAGCCATCAACGCATCAATGCGACTCTGATTCATATCAAAGCCAACAGTCTTGAACTTTGTTGAAAACAATCTTGCCAGTGGCAAGCCGACATACCCTAAGCCAATAACGGCAATTTTAATATTTTCTAATTTCATAATTCTATTTTATTTTCAATTTTGTTAGTAAAAAAAGATATCGGTTTATCTATTAAACTAAAAAGAAAAACTCTCACCTTATCCATTAGCATACATGTTACTGACACAATTATAGCAAAAGCTATGACTATAACAAACAAGAAGTATGGATTCATGTGTATAAGTTTCATAAAAGGTTGAACATATATAACTTCTCTCATTAATGGGTGCTCATGTATCAAATAAATTGCCAAAGAAGAACTTGCCATATAGTTAATCCACCTGTTTTTGAAAGATAAATTTCTAAACAAACAGAAAATAGAGATAGACATTATCAAAAGAAAAGGAGAATTATACACATAAGTATATGCCATAAAATGAATAAAAAGAGAATGAGTATCAGGAAGAAGATACCCCCCCCCGAGCACCATTAAAGAAAGTAGAAGAATAAAAAAGTGAAAACGATTAGTAAGGAACTTACTACTTTCATCTGTTAAAGAAATTCTCCGGATTCCTCCACCTACTATATATATAAAGATAAAATACACAATATTTTTACCATCAATAGATATGTTAGTCTTCCTTAATAAACCAAACCAGAATATTAAAGATGCTAGAATAAGAACCAAAGATTTATACTGGCGATTTGATAGATTAACAAGTAACTTGTTGACAAATGGACTTAATAAAAGTAATTCAATATAAACAGTTATGAACCAATAATAATTACCACTTATAGGCAACAGACTTTTAATGACATCTATAGAAGACCCAAGACTAAAAACATAGACACCTATTAAAGTTAATAATAAAGAATAGAAAGTTACTTGTAAGATTAGGTTTATAAGTACTTTTATTCGTAAATTAATACCAAAATAGCCTGATATTAAAACAAAAATAATAACAGCTGTATGAAATATAACATCAATACAAGCGAACCCCTTACTACTAAACCCAGGAGCAATTACCGAAGAAATTATATGATGCATTACAATAAATACCATCAATATAATTCTTAAGAGTTCAATGTTAGAATCTCTTGTTTTTTTACTTACGCCCATTATGTAAATAAGAATTAACTCTTGAAACGACGAAACTACGTGAATTACTATCTAGAACAAAATAAAAAGATAATATTGTTATAAGAGTAGTAGAAATTAAAGTAATGGTTACAAGTGCCCATATATCGCTTTGGAAAGAACTATCAATAAACGACACCACTCCAAAAGTTATTCCCCCCAATAGAGTTACTGCTAAAACAGTATGTACAACATAGTCATAAACCGAGAAACATTCTAATTCATGTTTCAAAACCCACAAAAAAATCCCACATGCTATTAAGGAAGTAATAAGGTTAAACATGAAAGCATATACATAGGAGTGCGTCCAGAAAACTATAAGATAAGTTATTGCTACAGATAACAAATATTCTAAACCACAAAAGATATTAGCTTTTTTTATATTTCCTGTTGCTGTAATTGCCGAATATAGTAAAGGATTGAAACTATTAAAAAAGTTTTTTATCAATAAAATCTGACATATCACAACAGCACCTGTTGGGATTTCTTTTAACCACACCCCCATTAAAAAATCCATTTTAATAATAATAGGGATAGAGATAAGTAGAATACAAATTGAAGAGAATTTTCCGCCGATTGAAATCAAATAATTCATTCGTTTAAAATCAGACTCCACATAGCCCTTTATGATTTGTGGAGTGAATGCTGTAGTTATATTTCCAATAAAAGAATACAACAACCCCTGAACTTGCGTAGCAATTCCTACGGCAGCATTAATGATTGTTCCAAAAAAAAGATTGACAATAATATTAACACCTTGCTGTAAAACAGTTAATGACACATTTCCTAACAATGTCCAACCTGAAAACTTGAGCAATTTTGGTAATAGTTCTCTATCTAAGATTCTGACGAAACGACTCTCAGAGAAACTTCTGACACAATATATGCGATAGTAAACTATGATACAGACAGATACGACCATATACAGTATACTATACAAAACAAGATGGTCAAGCATACTATAAAGAGTTACAAAAGCTATTACCAATTTCAAGCAAGCACTTAGAACCTCAATAACAGCAAATACACCAAACCGTTCATGTGAAGTTATCAAAGAGTTATAAGGAACCTGTGTTATACTCAATGCCGTAGAAATAATGGCAGACTGGTATACCCAATTAGCGGCAACCATCCTGTCAGGACATATAACTAACTGGGTATTGACAAACCAAAGTCCAACTGTTTCTGCTACTAAAATAAATAAAATAGATAAGCCTATGTGAATGCTTAAAGCAGTAGAAAAGGTTCTCTGGGTCTTCTCAAAATCATGTTCACCCAAGCTATAAGTGATATAACGGCTGGTTGCTCCACTAAGAGAAGAAGTAAGCATATTTGCCAAGACTACTATACCACCCACTAAATTATAAATACCATAATCAGATACACCCAGTGCCTGTAAAACAATACGAGAGGTATAAAAGCCAATTGCCATGCTAATAAACATGCGCAAATAGAGCATACCTGCATTTTTAACAATTAATTTGTTGGATGACATAAAATTATAGTAATAATATTCAGTAGAAACAAACTAGTACTCTTTTAGGCTACTCCAAATATTTTTAGATGTATAACCATAAGACGTACCAACAAAACTATCATAAGTTTTCTCACTTATATATTGTGAAAAAGAAACA